>JBCCZH010000019.1:0-18271 GCA_039188075.1 Pseudomonadota bacterium | reverse complement strand
ATTTGCCGATCGATTTCCGGGGCCCAAAGATACAGCGCCGTGTAAATCGGTTGTGATACCGCTGCCAGCAAGAGCAGGATGGCGACCGCCTTCACGGTTTGACTTTGTGAGAGTTCCATTTTGGTTTCCTTTCCTCCAGGACGCAGGTTGCAGCAGCTCCCGCGGGCCTGAGTCAAGGACGAAGCACGATGATCAACCGGATGTGAACGCCAATCCGCTCCGGATCATTCGTATTGAGACTCTCTGAATACGATACTCTCCCAAAGAGTCGATGGCGATCCTTGACTTGCACGTCAGATTGGCGTCCTGGCGCCATTGTCTGTGGCCACCAATTCCCCGATTGCAACATATCGTTTGTTACCTGTCTGAAGGGCGTCAAATGGCCAGCACGTGGTCAGCGCGATCAAAGGGGTGTCATGATCGAAGATCAGGCCAGACTGGTCCGCATCGACCACACGCAGATCAATGATCTGAAATGTGTGCGTCATGGCGTTCGGCGTTTCGACCTGGATCGCGTCACCAACCTGGACATCCTTCAAGAACCGGAAATGCGTATCGCGGTGTGCGGACAAGATCGCGAGGCCGGGCTGACCCGGTTGTGGCCCGGCGCTCATCAGGCCAGGACCAAACGCCATGGCCTGACCACTCGTGCCGTGCAGGACAATCGCGGATTTGTTCAGACCGGGGACGCTGATCCGAGCCACCGGCCAGGTGTCGATCCAGGCCCAGGGGCGAACCGGCTGACCACTCTGCAGTGTTTCCGACCAGGCCCGTTCGAGCAACACCTGGGCCAGTGCGGCCTTGGCCTTGATGTAAAGACCGTCTCCGAACAGAGTGAGCCCAATCAGGGCGAGACCGGCCGCCAGCCCTCTACCGCGCCAGACGGCTCGTCTATGCGCGGCAGGCTGGGGTGCGTCTCCAATCATGTCTGCGCTTCCGTTCGACGCGTCAATGCGACGAGCGAGAGCAGGATCAAGAGCAGACCCAATATCAACTTCAGGTCAGACAGGGTTGCTGTTCGGGGCAAGAGGACTTCCTCGACCACCACCGGTGACGCGTCGGTTGGCTTGGCGGCACGTTTTGGGGCGACCACCACCGGCTCAGGCGCGGCTTCCATATTGAAGGCGCCATCTTCGCCGAACACTTTCTCGAAATCCCATCCCTCCGGGAAGTTGAGTGGCACGTCGCGTGCCACCAGCCGGTCTCCATCAGGGCGGGATGGCGTGACGTCGACCGCGACCAGACTGGTCAGTCGAGAGATCAGACTGTGGTCGAGGGCGATTTTGAGAATGGCGGCATCAAGCGTTTCCCTGGCTGACGACCGGCGGGCGCGGTCGAGTTCCAACGCCGCAATCTTCTTGCGCGCCCAGAGCTTCGATACGCCGGTGCGGGGGCTGGCCTGGTCCAGTTTCAACGTGACCTCCCAGGGTTGGGTGCCGCTGGTGCCAGTCAGGACCACGTCGCCGGAACCCGTATCGGATCGGGCCGCGATGGACAGGGTCTCGCCCTGATACACATCGGGGATCAGCGTGTAGGACGTATCGATCGCAGCGCCCTTCGGCCAGCTCAGCGCGAGATCGGTGATCGCCGGGGTTTCGAGCTTGTTGAACAAGGCGTTCATTCGTTCCGCGACGTCCGTCACCGATCCGATATGAGTGAATGTGCCTCGGCCGAGCTCAGCCGCCCGCGACATGAAAAAGCTGTTCGGGGCCGAACCGATTCCAACGGTAAAGATACGGGCTTCGCCGCGCCGGGCGGCGATGGTGTCAAACAGGTCCTGCTCATTGCCGATAGCGCCGTCTGTCAGGAAGATGACCTGTTTCAGCCGCCCGGTCTCTTCGTGTGAGTCTCGCAAGGCGGTCTCCAGGGCGGGCAACATCTGCGTCCCGCCGCTCGCTTTCAGTCCCTCGATCCAGTTTACGGCGATGCGTTTATGTTGCGCCGTCGCCGGACGCGGCGCGTTGAACAGTGTTCGCGTGGAATTGTCGAATTCGATAATGTTGAACACATCGGTTTCATTCAGGCGCGCGACCGCAAGGCTGAGGCTTTGCCGGGCTTGACGAATACTGGCGCCGCCCATGGAACCAGAGGTGTCGATGACGAACGTGATGTCACGCGCTGGAATGGCCGTCGCCAGATCGGGGTCAGGCGGCGTGATCATCAGGAGGTAAAAATCCTCTCCCTGGATAGTTTCTGAAAACAGCGCTGCGCGGGGACTTTCCTCCGAGCGCGGGGACCAAACCAGTTCGAAGTCCCGATTGGCGGGAACACTTTCATCTTTCAGCGTCAGGGTCGCGTTTTCTTCCCCATCTCGGATGGTTTGCATCTCATGATAGGAAGAGGTGAGCGTTCCAAGCGGAAACCCCGCTTCTATATCAACAGTCAGACGCACCGGATTGGTCACAACATAGTCGGGATTGTGATAGGGTGGTGTGATGCGATCCCGATCAGGAACGGGATCCGAGATCGCCCAACCGCTCGTCTCGTCAATGCTGGCGGTCAGCACTTTGGCGGTTGGATTATAGCGCGGGGCAACAACCATCGGGAACCGCAGAGAGAAGCGGCCATCATCGATCCTGATGGTTTCCTGATACTCGATCTGGACCACAACGGTTTCGCCAGGGCCGATATTGGCGACGCTATTGGTGAAAATGTTGGCCCGTTCCTGCTCCATCAGGCTCGCCTTGCGGCCTTCGGCTTTGGCCGCTTCGTAGATTTTTCTGGCCTGCTGACGTTCCTTGATTTGACCTTCTATGAAGCGATCACCGATTTGCATGCGCAGCGTATCGACAGCACTTTCGTCTGGCAGGGGAAAGACATAGATGCCTTCCACCCAGGCATCCGACGTGTTCTCAAATCTCTGTGTGACTTTGGTGCGAGCGATCGGTCCTGAAATGTCGATATCGACATCGGTGATCAGCGATGGGGCGGAGATGTATTTTCCAACCGTGTCAGTTTCCAGCAATAGCGTGCCGCTGGTCTGCTCATTGGGGGTGACCATGCGCGGCTCGCCCTGGGCCAGGGCAAGCGAAGGGGCCGTCACCAAGATCGATAGGATGGGGAGAAGCCGTAATGTGAGGCGGCGAGTGGAGGGGGCGAATTGGGTCATGGGCGCGTCCTGCTTGCTGTTTGTGAGCCGACAGGCTGCAAGACAATTGCGGCGTGGGTTGCGATGAGGCGCGGCAATCCCACGACCATCTCGGGTTAAAAAAACGGCAAGGTTAATCCTTGCCGCCACAATTGAGACGACGAGACAAGAACGGGCAGGCGCTTTGCTTGGAGCCTAAGTCGCTGGCACAAACTCTTCAGTTGCATTTTCAATTAACATCCGTGAAGCTTGACCGAAACGGACAGAGTATGGGGCAAGATATGATGGTTGTACCGGCGCGCGCGTATGCGCTTTTCGGACTATTGGTTCTGGCGTTTGCGATATTGGCGGTTCCAGCCGCCGTGCCGCAATCCACGGACGAGGATAAGCCGAGCCCGCTCGCCTCCTTGCCGTTGCGCTCCATCGGGCCGGCCTATCCATCCGGGCGCATTTCCGACTTTGCGTTCTTTCCCGCCGGCTATCATGACTATCTGGCAGCGACAGCGTCCGGTGGCTTGTGGCGTACGCGAAATGCCGGCGCAACCTGGACACCTGTCTTTGACAATGAAGGGACTTATGCGATCGGTGTTGTCGAAATCGCACCATCAGACGCGGACACAATCTGGGTCGGCACCGGGGAGAATAATGCCCAGCGGTCCGTCGCGTTTGGGGATGGTGTCTATAAATCGACCGATGGCGGTCAGTCCTGGACCAATATGGGGTTGAAAGAGTCGGGCCATATCAGCCAGATCTGGATTCACCCCGAAGATGCCGACACCGTGCTGGTCGCGGCGCAAGGACCGCTCTGGTCGGAAGGCGGTGATCGCGGTCTGTTCAAGACGACGGATGGTGGCGCCACCTGGAACTCGATCTTGTCTGTCGACGAGCATACAGGGATCAATGAATTCATTGTCGACCCGAACAATATCGACCGGATTGTCGCGTCCAGCTATCAACGCCGTCGGCATGTCTGGGTCCTGATCAATGGCGGTCCGGGATCGGGTATCCATCGCACCACGGATGGCGGCGAAAGCTGGAGCGAAGTCACCGCGGGTCTGCCTAAGGATGATATCGGACGCATCGGTCTCGCCATGGCGCCCTCCGCGCCGAACATGCTTTACGCGATCATCGAGGCGCAGCCAGATGAGCAAGGCGTCTATCGCTCGCTGGATTTCGGTCAGACCTGGGAAAAACGATCCGACCATATGACCACCAGCCCGCAATACTATAATGAGATTGTTGTCGATCCGAACAATGCGGACATGCTCTATTCGCTCGACACGTTTTCCAAGCGGTCAATCGATGGCGGCAAGACGTTCACCGACCTGAATGCGGCGCACCGCCATGTTGATGATCATGCGCTCTGGATTGATCCGCAGAATACCGATCACCTGATCATTGGCGGGGATGGCGGGATTTATGAGAGTTGGGATGGCGGCGACTTGTGGCGCCACACCAGCAACCTTCCGATTGTTCAATTCTACCGGATCCAGCCGGACAATGCGGAGCCCTTCTACAATATTTGTGGCGGCACGCAGGATAATAACTCCCTGTGCGGTCCATCGCGAACGGATCTGGTGCACGGGATCGCAAATTCAGACTGGCACATCGTCCTTGGCGGCGATGGCTATAAGCCGCAGATCGATCCACGCGATCCGAACGTAGTCTATGCGCAATATCAGTATGGCGGTCTGGTCCGTTATGATCGCCGCACGCATGAGCGCGTCTTTCTGACCCCGCAGCCGCCATCGGGTGAGCCAGCCTATAAGTGGAATTGGAACACGCCGCTCCTGATCAGTCCCCACAATCCGGATCGGATCTATTATGCAGCGGAATACCTGTTCGCGTCGAATGATCGCGGAAATAATTGGGAGATTATCAGCCCCGACCTGACCCGCCAGATTGACCGCAATGCATTGGACGTGATGGGCCGTGTGTGGAGCGTTGATGCGATTGCCAAGAATGACTCCACGTCGATCTTTGGCGCCGCGATCGCACTCAGCGAAAGCCCGGTGGTCGAGGGGCTGATCTATGTCGGAACCGATGATGGGGTCATTTCCGTCACCGAAGACAATGGCGCCAATTGGCGGCGGCGTGATACGACACGCGGTGTGCCTGACATGACGCTGGTCGAGGATATTATCGCCTCCGTGCATGATGGCGATGTCGCTTATGCCGTATTCGACAATCACAAGCGCAATGATCACAAGCCTTATGTGTTCCGGACGGATAATCGCGGCGGTTCCTGGCGCGACATTTCGGGTGATCTTCCGGATTGGGGCTCGGTCCATACAATTGCCGAGGATCATGTTGATCCTGACCTGCTCTTCGTTGGAACTGAGTTTGGTCTGTTCTACAGCCAGAATGGTGGGCGCAACTGGCAGGCCCTGAAATCGGGCTTCCCGACCATTGATGTCCGGGACATCGAGATCCAGCGCCGCGAAAACGATCTGGTCGTCGGGACGTTCGGACGCGGTGTTTACGTGCTGGATGATTATTCAGCCTTGCGGACGTCGGCCGAGACGCTCGCTCAATCTGAAGCAACCCTGTTCCCGGTGCGTGACAGCTGGATCTATATTGAGGGCGACCTCTGGGGTCCTGCTGGCGGCGCCAAGGCCTTTAATGGTGACAATTTCTGGTTCGCCGAAAATCCACCCTTTGGCGCTGTCTTCACCTATGTCCTTCGCGATGGATTGAAGACGCTGGCCAAGACCCGCCGGGACGCGGAGATCGAAATCGAGAAGGAGGGTGGCGACACGCCTTATCCATCCTGGGAAGCCTTGCGGGCAGAGGATCGTCAGGATGAACCGGCCATCCTGTTCATTATCACCGACGCTGCTGGCAATGTTATACGTCGAATCACGGGTCCGACCGGTGAAGGCCTGCATCGCGTCGCGTGGGACCTGCGATACGCGGCGCCGGACGCCGTGCAGCTGACCCCGCCGACGCCATCGCCGTTCGCCAATCCGGATGTCGGCCCGCTGGTCGTGCCGGGGCAGTATTCCGTGACGTTGGCGAAACGCGAGAATGGCATTGTGACGGTATTGTCCGAGCCGCAATCCTTTACTCTGAAACCCCTGCATCAGACCCCGGAAGCGACCACAGATCGCCCCGCTTTGCTCGCCTTCCAGCAAGAGACAGCGCAGGTGTTCCGCGTAGTCGAAGGGGCAACCCGATCGGCGTCCGAATTGCGCAATCGACTGGCGCATCTGAAACTCGGCGTTGAGACGATAGAGACCTCAAACGTTTCGCTGCGGGCGGAAATCCAGGCCCTGGAAGCGCGGCTGGACGATGTCGATGTCATCCTGACCGGCGACCGCACCATATCCAGCCGGAACGAGCCAGCGCCATGGCCGGTGGCATCCCGCGTCTCCCAGATTCGCGGCTGGAACTGGTTCACCCAGGCCCCGGCAACCGGATCGAATATTGCTGCCCTCGCAACGGCAAAAGCCGAACTGGATACAGCTTTGACCGAGCTGCGCGGCATTGAAACCGGGATTGCCAGTGTCGAGGATCAACTCGAAACGCTTGGCGCGCCCTTCACACCAAATAGCGGTGTGCCGAGTTGGAAGCTTGCAGATTAAGCGTTTGAATAAACTGCAACGCCGGCACCGTGCGTGGATGCGACCCGGACTCGCGGTGATCATGGGGGCGCTGGGTATAAGCAGTGCAGCCTCCGCCCAAGGGACGGGAACCGTGGCCAGCCCGGTGATCAAGCCAGGGGCGGCCATCAGCCTGGCAGGCGGCTACGCGATGGAGGATGGCGAGGACGGGATAGCGCATCGCGTAGAGTATCAGCGTGCGATTTCAGAGTCGCTGCGGCTGCGGGCGCTTGTCTTCTTTAATGATCGCGGCGGAGATTATCGGTATCGTCGCCTGGCTTTGGAAGGCATGTATCAATTCGCGTCCAGTGATCATGGCTGGAACAGCGCGATTCAGATTCGTGGTCGGCTCCCGGATGGTAATGATGGGCCAGGGCGGGTGCGCGTCGCCTGGCTCAATCGCTGGCGCCCAGCGACAGGTCCGGAGCTTCGCTTGATCGGCCTCGCTGCGCATGAGTTTGGTGATGGCCGAGACGATGGGGTGGCGCTGGAAACGCGCGGCGAGGCAACCTGGCAGGTTGCGACCGGTACGCGCGCGGGGGCGCAGGTTTTCAATCGCTACAATCCAACGACCAGTTTTGGTGCGTTCGACTCCCAACGCCATTCGGTTGGCGGAGTTCTAAAAGGGCCGCTCTCGGATCGCCTGTCATATCGTGTCAATGCGCTGGCTGGGATTAGCGAGGCGGCGGCGGATTTCGAGTTACGGATGCGGATCCGGCTGACTTTGTAGAGGGCAAATCTGGATTTGACTTCCCTAGCGTCGTGGACCCACCTCCTGTCTTGAACAAACAGAGAGGACACCAGATGAAAGTTGCAGCCGTCAAGAAACCCGGAGGCCCCGGTAACCTGATCATTGAGGAGCGCCCCGATCCCGTCGCCGGACCGGGTGAGGTCCTGGTGCGGATCAAGGCCTCATCGCTCAACTATCACGATTTCGTCGTGGTCATGGGCGGGATCCCGACCGATGATGGCCGCATTCCAATGTCGGATGGCGCCGGCGAAGTGGTGGCCGTCGGCGACGGCGTCACCAGGTTCAAACCGGGTGACCATGTGCTGAGCCTGTTCTTTCCGGACTGGCTGAAAGGCGAGATTGATGCGCTCGGTTTTGGCGGCGTGCCGGGCGACGGCGCCGACGGCTTTGCGGCGGAATTGGTGGCCATGCCGGAAACCGCCTTTACGAGAATGCCAGCAGGCTATTCCTTCACCGAAGCTGCGACCCTGCCATGCGCGGCCCTGACGGCCTGGCGCGGGATGTTCGTCGAAGGCTCGGTCAAGCCTGGCGATTGGGTGCTGACACAAGGCACAGGCGGGGTTTCGGTCTTCGCTTTGCAATTTGCCAAAGCGGCTGGCGCGCGGGTGATCTCCACCTCGTCGTCAAATGAGAAACTGGAGCGCATGAAAGCGCTCGGCGCCGACCATGTCATCAATTACAAGGAGACCCCGGAATGGGGCCGCAAGGCATTTGAGCTGACCGGCGGGCGCGGCGTTGATGAAGTCGTCGAGATTGGTGGCCCTGGTACGATGGCGCAATCTATCCAGGCTTGCCGTGTCGGCGGACATATCTCTCTCATTGGGGTGCTTACGGGCGTGTCCGGCGAAGTGCCGACCGCGGCCTTCTTTTCCAAGAACCTGACCATGTCCGGCATTACGGTTGGATCCGGCGAGCATCAGGAAGATATGATCGCGGCCATCGAAGCGAGCAATATCAAGCCCGTCCTCGACAAGGATTTCCCGCTTGATCAAATCGCCGACGCGTTTGCCCATCAGGCCAGCCAGCAGCATTTCGGCAAGATCACTTTGTCGATTTAGGCCCCGCAGCAATCGCCGCATCGATCAGGTGTTCCATTTGAATAGGGAAGGCCTGATCGATTTCGGCATACGTCTCTGCGCCGAAAATGCCGGTCAGGGTCGGGGCAGATATGCCATAATAATTGATCGCGCCCAATAGCTGATAGACCATGGCAAAAGCGTCGACATCGCTGGACTCTTGCCAGTTCGGGATCGCTTTGAGCATGGCTGTGCAATGCTCCAGAAAGGGTTTCAGGTACCACGTGCCCGCAGTGTCGGCGCGGCGTTTATTGTCGAGCAATTCGCGCATTAAGACCCGGGTCGAGTCGACTTGACCGCGCGTCGGCGTTTGCAGCTTCAGAATGTAAGACTTGAACGCTTCGATCGGGTCGTCGGATACGGGCGCTTCGGTCTCAAACCTTTTCGAAATCCGCTTCAGCACTTCGCCGTATAGTCTTTCCTTGCTGCCATAATGATGCAGCAAGGCCTGTTTGGTCAGGCCCAGCTCATTGGCAATCGCGGCAATGCTGACGCCATAGAAGCCGCGTTCTGCGAACAGGCTTTCCGCCCGGTGCAATAAGAGTTCTCGTGTGTCGCTCGCCATGATCGGTCCCGTATACGCTTGACAACTTACCATATGGTAAGTACACCGACTTACCAAGCGGTAAGTTTTGGGCGAGCTGCAATTTGTCAGGAGGAAAACGATCATGTCCGAGCGCGTTGTGCTTTATAAAACCGAAGGGGCGATCGCGACGATCACTCTGAACCGTCCGGAGAAATACAATACGCTCCGCGCGGAAGTGATCCACGAACTCGATGCGGCCTTGCGTGCAGCCAATAATGACAATGCGATCAAGGTCATCATCCTCGAAGGGGCCGGGGACAGTTTTTGTGGCGGGTTCGATTTTTCCGATGGCCTGGAACATTATGGGGGCATCAAGGAAGACGGCTATGACCCCGGCATGGATGTGCACAGCGTCACCAATCAGTACACCACCTATCTACACGCCTTCATGGGATTGTGGCGCGGCCAGAAGCCGACCATCGCCAAGGTGCATGGCTATTGCGTCGGCGGCGGATCAGAAATGGCGCTGTGTGCAGACCTGGTCATCGCCTCTGAAGACGCGCGGATCGGCACACCCTATTCGCGGGTTTGGGGCTGTCATCTGTCCGGCATGTGGGTCTATCGCCTCGGCCTCGCCAAAGCCAAATATTATGCACTGACCGGCGAGTGGATCTCGGGCAAGGAGGCGGCTGAGATTGAGCTGATCAATTTCGCGGTGCCACTGGAAGAGCTGGATGCGCGGGTTCAGAAAGAAGCTGAAAAGCTCGCCAGCATCCCGCTGACGCAATTGGTGGCGATGAAGCTGATCGTGAACCAAGCCTATGATAATATGGGCCTTCAGAGCACGCAAACGCTCGGCCCGATCCTCGATGGGATTATGCGGAACACGCCGGAAGGCCGACAATTTGTGCGCGACGCACAGGCCGAGGGGGTCAAAGGCGCGGTGATCAAGCGCGATGGGCCGTTTGGTGATTACAGCCAGGCGCCAAAATCTGAACATCCGCGCAAGCGCAGCGAACTGGTGTAAAGGTAGGTCAAAATGGATCGCGATACAGAATTGCAATTGATCGATGAATTGCTCTCGATCAAGGCGGATAAATCCTTCTATCTGGATGAGACGGTCACCCGAAATCCGGTGGACCATTATCTCAGCGAAGAGCGGTTTCAGCGTGAACGCGACGAGATCTTCAAACGCGTCCCGATGGTTGCCGCGCACGGGTTCGAACTGGCCAAGCCGGGCGATTTCCTGCGCCGTGATGTCGCCGGTCTGCCGGTTCTGCTGACTCGCCACAAGTCAGGCGAAGTGCATGCATTTCTGAACGCGTGCCGGCATCGCGGCACGCGCCTGGTCGATGATGAGAAAGGGTGCAAGCATCGCTTTTCCTGTCCCTATCATGCCTGGACCTATGCCAATTCCGGGGAGCTGATCGCCGCCCCGCATTTTGATCAGGGCTTTGACGGTGTCGAGAAGTCGGACCTCGGCTTGATCGCCCTGAAATGCGAAGAGCGGTTCGGCTTTGTCTGGGTCAGTGCCAGCGAAGGCGCGATCAGCCTGGATGAGCATATCGGTGAGATTGCGACCGAACTGGATGCGTTGCAGATCGACGACATGGTCATCGTGCATCAAGACGCGCCGGTGCATAAAGCCAATTGGAAAATTCTCGTCGAGGGCGGCATTGAAGCCTATCACTTCAAGGTTGCACACCGAAGCACGATCGGCCCGCACTTCGAAGATAACTTGTCGAGCTATCGGATGCTCGGCGCGCATATGCGGTCGGTTCTGATGCGGTCCAGCATGGCCAAGCTCTCGCCAGAGACGCGCGAAGACTGGCGCCTACGGGATCATGCGCAAGTGCTATACACACTGTTCCCGAATACGGCGCTCCTGGTCCAGTCGGATCATATTGCCTGGATCAATCAGGAAGCTCTGTCAGCCGGAGAGACCCGCGTGCGCGTGTCGACCCTGGTGCCGAAAGCCGAAGCCGAGCGGGCAGGGCATTGGCAACGCAATCACGAGATCACCCGCGTGACGCTGGACGAGGATTTTGCAATCGGAGAGAGTATCCAATCCACACTTGCCTCAGGAGCTAATCAGAACATGCTGTTTGGAAAATTTGAAGGCGCCCTGGACGCGTTCAACAAAGTCGTCGAAGCGCATCTTGACGATCCGGCGCCACGTGCTGCTGCGGCTGCATAAAGATGTCTGCCGCCGCCATCGCCGCGCAAGCGCACCTGCACCATCAATACTTTCTCGGCCTGCAGCTTCTGGTCGCGGTGGAAGAAAGCAAGGACACCGTCTTTGATTGGATGTTCCGTCTGTTCCGCCGCCAGCACGAGGCGAAGTTCCTATCGAGCTTTGAAAAGCTCGGCCTGTCGGATCAGCCGCCGGCGGTCGCTTGCGCCAAGTATCATGTTCTGTCGAACGGCATTGGCGGTGTGGCGGTCGAATACATGGAAGAGTCCGCAGATAAAGCCTGGGTTCGCTTTCGCTATCCGCGCTGGATGTATGCGGGACCTGCAATCTGCGGCATTCCAATCGAAGCGGGACGGGGCTTCCTGCACGGCTGGTACGCGCAGAATGGCGTCAGCCTGAACAATCCCCGACTGGGCTTTGTCTGTGTGTCGGAAGACGTCACGGGACAGTTCGGACTGTGCGGATACTTCAAAGAATATGATCACGACCTCAACGATGATGAGCGCCTCGTCTTTGCCCCCGATGAACGCCCGCCCACATTTGACCCCGCCCAGCAGCCAGCGCCGCCCGCACAGGATTGGAGCGAAGAACGCCTCGCCAAAGCCAATCGCAATTATGCGATGGAATATGTCCGCAATGGCGTGTCGGCCCTGAGCGATGTCATCGGACGCGAAACAGCGCGCGCGCATGCCTGTCGCGCGGCGCGGCTCACCGGCCTGCAAAATTATGCCGCGATGGCAGAGGCGATTGGCGGTAGAGATGGTGGGCCGGATGCGGCGGCGGATTTTCTAGTCGCGATGTTTGCGGGCATGGGCGATGATTGCGATCTTGTCCGGCACGAAGATGGCACGCAAAACATCGTCCAATCCGGCTTGCGGATCGTGCGGGGACTGGAAGGGGCCGTGCGCCAGGATGTGCTGGAAGGCTGGACCGAACTTTGGCGCGGTGCCGTACAGGCACACCGCGCTTTCATTCAAGTGGAGTGTGACCGATCCGAGGAGACATTGACCTGGGTCCTTCGCCCCGGATCGGTTTGACGCGTCCCCCATCGCCTTACCACCCGAACCGGACGCCGGCGCGGGCGCCAACATCGCCTTTGTTGGGCACCGTGCCGAGCGCCATATTTGCAGAGAAGCGTTCACTCAATCGCGCTGCGCCGGAGAAGGCGACGGCGCTATGGCCATCGAAATAACCAAGATTGGCGGAGAAGGCCATGCGCTCATTCGCTTGCAGCCAGGTCGATCCGGACAGAGCATTGGCGATGGCGATCCCGGCTGAATTCTCTTCAATCTCGTGATTGAGTCGGCCAATGTGATTGGTTAGTGCATCGACGCGATAATCCAAGTTTTCGAATTGCGCGTTGAGGGTGCTGATCGCTTCCGAATTCGCCGTGATATTGGTGGCATTTCGCGCCACGCGCGTTTGGTTAACGCTGACTTGTCCGCTTAGCGTTGAGATAGACCCGGTATTGGTGTCGACCGCGTCCTCCAATTCGATAAAGCGTTCGCCATCACCATCGACGCCAGCTTCGAGCAGAGCAATATCGGCCGCATTGGTCGCAATCGCACTTTGGTTCGTGCCGATGGCGGACGCATTGCTCGAGATGGCGGTGCGATTGGAACTGATCGCTGATCCATTGGTGGAGATGGCCGTGCGATTGGTGTTGATCGCGGTGTTCACCGTCGCGATCTCACTGTCTAGCTGGGCGACATTGACGGCATCTGTGTCCGCGGTTCCGGCGGCGACATTGGTGATTTGACGCTCATTGCCCGTGCTGCCAACAGAGACTGCGTCGGCGCGATTGGCGACCGAACCCGCGCCGAGCGCAACCGCATTTGTGGCGCTGGCCGTGGCATTCGTCCCGAAGGCAGAAGACCCGGTTTGGGAGGCGCTGGAATATTCGCCAATCGCTGTGGATTGATCGCCATGCGCCAGAGCCTCGACCCCAAAGGCGGCGGAGTCCTCACCGAGCGCTTCGGCAAAACCGCCCACCGCGGTTGACCCTTCGGCCCGGGCACTGGCGCCGATAGCCGTCGCATTCTCATTGGTCGCCGCAGCATTGGCGCCATAGGCGGTTGAGTTCGGCTCGGTGGCCGCGGCGTTCGATCCACCTTCCAGCGAATTTTCGGATGAACCTTCATTGACAAGCGAGGCGCCGCCCGACCCGCCGCCGGCATTTGACGTCTCCAACGTGTCGACCCGGTCTGAGAGATCGTCAATCGCGTCGGAATTGTCAGACACCGTATTGCCGAGCGAGGTCAGTCCACTCGTATTGGCCTGGATTAGCAGCAAGTTGCTCGCGATTGCGGATGTGTTGTTCGAGACCGTTTGCGTGAGATCTGACAATTGCCCGAACGTGGCGGCATCATCATCCGCCTCGCCCTCGGCGAGATTTGTGACCTTGCGTTTCACCGTATCACTCCCAACCGAGATCGTATCGTCTTCATCCGCCTCTGATCCAGCGCCCAGTGCCACAGCGTTCTCAGCCGTGACGGCGGCGTCAGCGCCGATGGCGACCGCATTTGTGGTGTCCGTCGAAGTGGCGGCGCGTGGCCCTAAGGCGATCGAGTCCGTGCCCTCTGCATCAGGCAGCGCGCCGAGGCTGTTCACGTCGAGATAAGACGAGGTCGACCCACCGGATCCGCCGGACGCGGCGATGGCGGCGGTCAATTGCCCGACGGTGACGGCGTCAGTGTCGTCAACTCCATCCGCGACATTGACGATCCGTCTCTGATAAGCCAAGTCCGCATCCCCGACCGAAACCGTATCCGCTGCGCTCGTGACCGAGCCTGCCCCAAGCGCCACACTGTTGACATGTTTAGCAATCGCGCTTGATCCGAGTGCCAATGCGCGTGTCGCCCGCGCATCGGCATTGTAGCCGAGCGCGGTTGTAAAGTTGCCTAAACGTGCGGAGGATGATGAGCCGATTGCGGTTGCCCCGGTCGTTGTTGCACTCGTCGCCTCACCGATTGCGACGGCTTCGGTCCCGGATGCCGTAGCGCCAGTGAGGTCGCTGTTGACCTGAACATAGGTGTTGGCCGCCGCGATCGCGTCGCCGACCTGGCCGACAGTGGCCGCATCCGTGTCCAGCTGTCCGTTTGCGACATTCATGATGCGGCGGGTAAGATTATTATTGGCATCACCGACGGAAACTGTGTTCGCAACTGAGGTCACAGAATCAGCGCCGAGCGCGATCGCATTATCATGCTGGGCGGTGGCGCCGACACCGTCACCATTCGCGTCACCGCCAATCGCGATGGCGTCATCAATGGGCGCTGTGGAGACCCCGACAGAGGCCGAATCTCCCAAGGCGATGGATCGATCGCCAAAAGCCCTGGAATTCGCGCCGAATGCGAGGGACTCATCGCCAAACAGGAGCGTTTCCCAGCCAAGCCCGATGGATTCTGCGCCTTGCACAGAAGTGTCAGCGCCAATCGCAATCCCCCAATCTGATACAAAGTCTTGATCGGAAATATCGCCCCCCTGAACAGAGGCATTCTCGCCGATCGCGATTCCGCCATCCGTGCCGGAGTGTACTTGAGTTAGCCAACCAATTGCCACTGCGCCGTCCGCAGAACCACTTACATGGGCTGACGCGCCAATGGCGGTTGAGTTATCTGAGTTAACGGTAACTCTGCGTCCGATTCCGACTGATTCATCAACATCTACTAAAAGACTGCCAATCCGACTTTCGCTTCCGATAATGGTCGAAAACTGACCGTAAACACTCGCATCTTGACCGATCGCAAGCGAATCCGCGCCGGTTGCGTTGGCAGCGGTTGTGGTAAAAGTGGTATCGAAGTCTGTGAAAGGCGTGGCTATTGCGATCGCGTCGGCGACCTGGCCCACTGTTGCAGCATCTGTATCGAGCTGTCCGTCTGCCAAATTCATAATCCGGCGGGTCAGGCCATTATCGGCATCGCCGACGGAGAGCGTATTGGCGGCATAAGTGACTGAGTCAGATCCCAGCGCGATGGCGTTGGCGTGGCCCGCGTTGGCACCAAACCCATCACCATCCGCGTCAGCGCCAATGGCAATGGCGTTCTCAACCGAGCCAAGTGGACCAGGCGTCTCAGGAATGATGCCGACGGTTGCGAGATGACCAAAAGCGATCGATTGATCGCCGGATACGGCCGAACCGGTGCCGATCGCTGTGGATTCGTCGCCGAGAATCCAGATGTCAGCCCCGAATGCGCTGGATCGTTTGCCAACGGCCGTAGTATTTGCGCCCAATGCAGTTGTGCGGTCGCCGCTCGCTAACGAGTCATAGCCAATGGCGAGATTGAAATTGCCGGTCACATCTGGATCGCTCAAGTCTTCCGTGCCGGAGGCCTGTGCGTCGCGCCCAATTGCAATTGAGAAATCGGTGCCCTCGGAGACGGTTGCGTTCCGACCAATGGCAATTGAATCCTCAGCCTCCGTTTCGACAATGCTATCCATTCCGATCGCCACAGATGAGAGCGATAAAGCTTGCGCATTAAAGCCCAGAGCGGTCGCATTTTCTTCCGCCGCTCTTGCGTCGTCCCCAATGGCGGTCGCGCCAACCGCGCTAGCCTCTGCATCGTCACCGCACTCAAGCGTGTCATCGATGGGCGCGCCGGTGTTTGGGTCGGTTCCATCCCGGCATTCATCCATCGCCTGGGCATTCGCCCCACTGACCCAACCGGCGGCCACGACCAATCCCATTGCGCTCGCACTTAAAAGTTTGAATTTCATCTGTCGCCTCCAATAAATGTGGGGCGCGTGATCAAATTCGGCTCATGGCACATGAGACAGCCCCTCCTGCAACGCAGGCAAACCTGAGCAGCTTCGGCGGGTGGATCATTATCCTGGCATTCCAGGTTGTTGTCTCGGAATCTCAATTTGGGGTTGCGGTTCGAATAGGTGCCAGACGCGCATTCACGATGTCTCGCGTGCGGGAGCATCACACCTTCGTCATGAAGTTTGGCTAAGCCGCTGACAGAGACTGGACTACTGATTCAGGGGAGCCGCCAGACATGTCCCATTCGCGTCGTCATTTCATTCGCAATGCTATGGCCATGGCAGCGGCTGCACCGGCTTATTCCGCCTTGTCCGCCTGTTCCGTGCCTGGATCAGACGATTCTCGAATATTCCGCACTAGCGTGGTTCCGGATCCTGAAGGCTTTATCGATTTGCCGCCTGGGTTTTCGTATCAGCGCATTTCTGAGGTCGGATCGCGGATGTCGGACGGATTTCGTGTCCCGGGTGCGCATGATGGCATGGGGTGTTTCGCAGTGGATGGCGATGCGGATCGCTGCGTATTGATCCGTAATCACGAGCTCAGCCTGAATGAGGCAGACGAAGGCCCGTTTCCGACCGGTGCCGGCGTACCGAACAACGTTGATCCAAGAGCGGTCTTTGACATTGCTCCGAGTGGCGACCCGGTGGCGGGTGGCACAACCAATTTAGTCTACAATTTGCGGACGCAGCAGATGGAACAGTCTTTCCTGTCTCTGGTCGGAACCGAGCGCAATTGCTCGGGCGGCATCACGCCCTGGGGCTCCTGGCTGACCTGCGAGGAAAGTCGCAGCATGCCGGGCGATGAGGCGAGCCAGTATCATGGCTATGCCTTTGAAGTCCCGGCTTCAGCGCGCGGCCTGGTCGCCGCTGAGCCATTGCGCGCGATGGGCCGGTTTAATCGCGAAGCCGCGGCGGTCGATCCGCGCACGGGCATTGTCTATCAGACCGAGGATTCCGGCACCGGGCTTCTGTATCGGTTTATTCCAGATCAACCGGGTGAATTGCAACGTGGCGGTCGGCTGCAAGCCTTGGCCATTGTCGGTATGCCATCGGCGGATACGCGCAATTGGGATGAGGCGGGCCCTGCTTTTGTGACCGGACAGAGCGTCGATTGCCGCTGGATCGATCTCGATGATGTCGAAGCCCTGGAGAGCCCGCTGCAGGACCGTGGATACGATCAAGGCGCCGCAGTGTTTGCCCGTGGGGAAGGCATTGCCTGGGCGATCGATCAGGCCGGATCCGCGGCCTATTTCGCATGCACCAGCGGCGGTCTGGCCCAAGGCGGCCAGATCTGGCGCTATGAGCCCAGCCCATATGAAGGCAGCGCCCGTGAAGCCGATTCGCCTGGAAAACTGAGTCTGTATTACGAAAGTGCGGATCGGGGTGTGATGGACATGTGTGACAATATCGTCCCGGCGCCCTGGGGGCATTTGGTAATTTGCGAAGATGGCCCCGGACGCAACGCGGTGAAAGGCGTGGCCCCGGATGGCCGTGTCTATACGATTGCCGAGACGGGCGTGTCTGAAGTGGCAGGGGCCTGTTTCTCACCCGATGGTCAGACTCTTTTCTTCAATGTGCAAGGGCCGGGCGTGACCGTGGCAATGACCGGACCCTGGGCGCGTCTCGCCGTCGCCTGAGCCGTGTCCAAAAACGCCTTGCGCCGCA
The DNA here is from genome assembly GCA_039188075.1 of Pseudomonadota bacterium. Classification (GTDB taxonomy): domain Bacteria; phylum Pseudomonadota; class Alphaproteobacteria; order Caulobacterales; family Hyphomonadaceae; genus Henriciella. The sequence goes on along the minus strand of JBCCZH010000019.1, from coordinate 608 downwards.
GCGGCGATCAAGCCAAAGAGGCGGAATGACGGATACGCCTCAATCTCCGGCTGAAGACAGTGAAGAACAGCGCGCCCAGCTCGCTGCGGATCTGCGCGATGCCATCGATGAGGGCAAAGGTGACTGGGTCCGCCAGACGCTCGAAAGCATGCACCCGGCCGATGCCTCCGACCTGCTGGAGCAATTATCGAGCGAACGGTTTGAAGCCGCGGTGGAGTTGCTGGGCGGAGAATTGCCGCCGGACATTCTGATCGAGCTGCGCGAGGAATATCGCGAGGACGCCGTTGAGGTGATGAGCGACGAGGCGGTGGTCGAAGCGCTCGATGAGCTTGAATCCGATGATGCAACGGCGGTTCTGGAAGATCTGGATGAAGATCGCCGTGAGCGTATTCTCGAGGAGCTGGAACCGGAAGACCGCGCCGTCCTCGAGGCCAGTTTCGAGTTTGAAGAGGATACTGCCGGACGTCTGATGCAGCGCGACTATCTCGCCGCGCCGGAATTCTGGACGATTGGCCAGACGATTGATTATGCGCGTGACAATGCCGACGAATTGCCGACAGATTTCTATGAAGTCTATGTCGTCGACCCGATGAACAAGCCGCTCGGTT
>JBCCZH010000018.1:0-18302 GCA_039188075.1 Pseudomonadota bacterium | reverse complement strand
TAACGCATGAAAACATGCCATCGCAGGCGCGCTTGGTCTCAGGCGCTTAAAAGCCTCTCCGAAAGGAAGGCCGTTCAATCCGCGTTTGAAACAAGCGCGCCTTGCCTTTTCATCCCCTCAAGGCCGAAGCCCTGTGAGGCGGTTTGGCATGCCTGGAGATTCGTCGCATCCGACTGTCCCCGCTGCCGATTGCGCAGGAAGGCATGACGAGCGTCCCCCGACGGCGGGTCTTTTCTTGCGCCCGTGAGGCGCTAGCGTGCCGAAAAGACTTGGAGGTCCGCCATGAAACCCTATCAACATCTCGACCGGTCTGTCGCCGGCAAGACCGTTCTGATCACCGGCGCTGCCAGCGGGATGGGCCGGGCGACCGCGCATCTGTTCGCGCGGGAAGGCGCAAACGTGATGGCGACGGACTTGAATGGCGATGGCGCCGAAACCGTGGCCGAGGAGATTCGCAAAGATGGGCATGATGCCGTGCGGGCCCGCGCCCTGGATGTCGCCGACCATGATGCGATCAAAGTCACGGTGGCGGATACTGTGGCAGCGTTCGGCGCCCTCGATATTCTGATCAATAATGCTGGTTTTGCGCGCCTGTCGCATCCCTCGGAAGACCAGTATGAAGACATCTGGCATGACAGTCTCAATGTCATGCTGACCGCGCATCAGCGCCTGATCCGGGCGGCCTTGCCGCATCTGCTCAAGACAGAAACGGGGGGGCGAATCGTCAATATCTCGTCGACCGAAGGCCTCGGCGCGACGCCCGGCAATGGGCCCTATGTCGCCGCCAAGCATGGCGTGATCGGCCTGACCCGGGCCATGGCGACGGATCTCGGCCGCGATGGGATTACTTGCAACTGTATCTGTCCTGGCCCCATCGAGACCAATATCAATGCCGAAATCCCGGACGAGCACAAAGTCATCTTCGCCAAGCGTCGCGTCCCCTTGCGCCGATATGGCATTCCGGAAGAGGTGGCGCATATCACGCTGTCTTGTTGCCTACCGTCAGCCTCTTATCTGAATGGCGCGGTCATTCCGGTGGATGGCGGATTGAATATCAAGAACGCCTAGTCGGGAATTTCCTGATTTGCGGCGAGTACCTCGCCCGCCAGATAGAGCGAGCCACCAATCAGGATGCGGTCGGGCTTGAGGTCCACCGCGGCGCGCATCGCCGCTTCGAGCGAGTCAAAAGCGGTCGCATTCGGCAGGAAAGCCCGCGCGGTTTCGGCCAGGGCTTCGGGCGCGGCACTGGCATGACCCGGCGCATTCGGGATGGTGTGGACGGCATCGACCACGCCTTTGAACGGATGAAAGAACCCGCCATGATCCTTGCTGGCAATCATCGCTGTGACCATGATGGTGCGCCCGCCCATTTCGCGCAGCAGTTCGGCAATTGCGGTCGCCGCATGCGGATTGTGACCGCCATCGAGCCAAACATCTGCACCGCCGCCCAGCTGTGTCACAGGACCATCGGACAATCGTTGCATCCGCGCCGGCCAGACCGCGGATTGTGCGCCGTCCCAGATCGCACCGTCGTGAATGGATGGCGTATTCAGGGTCCGCATGGCAAGGCCGGCCAGCGCTGCATTATATCTTTGGTGCGTGCCGGGCAGAGCGACACGTTCCGGCACTTTTTCTATGTCTTCCATGCGCAGCACCGTCAGCGGTGCATCAAGCGCCGCCGCCTGGCGCGCGATGACATCACCGCAAACGCGCGCCTGGATCGCCGAGACGACCGGTCGCCCGGGCTTGATGATCCCGGCTTTCTCGCCGGCAATGAAAGCGAGGTCCGAGCCGAGAAATTGTTTGTGATCAAAATCGACGGGCGTGATGACGCTGAGCGCCGGATCATTGACGACATTGGTCGCATCAAACCGGCCGCCCAGCCCAACTTCCAGGACCAGCAAGTCTGCCGGGACTTCGCTGAAGGCGAGCATGGCAACCGCTGTGGTCGCCTCAAATCGTGTGATCGGTCGTCCGTCCAAAGCATCGTGAACGCGGCGGATCCATTCAATCAGGGCTTCATCTTCCACCAGGTCACCGGCGAGACGCGTGCGCTCATTGAACCGGACCAGATGGGGCGAGGTATAGACATGGACACGCAGACCTGCCTCTTCGGCCATGGCCCGCAAATAGGCGCAGGTCGAGCCTTTGCCATTGGTGCCGGCCACGTGAATGGTTGGCGGCAATTTATCCTGCGGTCGGCCGAGGGTTTCGAGCACGGATTCGATCCGTCCAAGCGAAAGCTCGATTGTCTTTGGGTAGAGGCCTTCAAATGTCTGCAAGGCCGCGGTGAGGGCCGCGGAATCCATAGCTAGCCTTTATCAGCGCGCGGGAAAGGCGCATCTGCCGAGGGGGCTTCGACCGGCAGAGTCGAGACATCTTTCTCAGCTGCCGCCCGTTTCGGCATCAAATGGCCGAGCACCCGCGCCAGGGTCGCTTTCAGATCGCGGCGATCGACGACAATATCGACCGCACCCTTTTCGCGCAGGAATTCCGATCGCTGGAAGCCTTCCGGCAGTTTCTCGCGAATGGTCTGTTCAATCACGCGCGGTCCGGAAAAGGCGATCATCGCGCCGGGCTCGGCCAGATGCACATCGCCGAGCATGGCGTAAGACGCTGACACGCCGCCTGAGGTCGGATCACACAATACAACGACATAAGGCAGGCCCGCATCCTTGACCTCCTGAATGGCCAGGGTCGACCGCGGCATCTGCATCAGAGACAGTGTCCCTTCCTGCATGCGCGCGCCGCCAGAGGCGGTACAGATCACGAAGGCCGCCTTGCGCGCGACCGCCATCTGGGCCGCCGCAATAAAGGCTTCGCCCGCGGCCATGCCGAGGGAGCCGCCCATGAAGGCAAAATCCTGGATCAGGATCACCGTCGGCACGCCATTCACCTTGCCAAAGGCAGCGGCCATGCAATCATCCTGGGCAATCGGGGAGACCGAGCCGGAATCCGGCGCCTCTTCCTTGTCGCGTTTTGCAATCTTGCTTTTCGCGCCCTTGATCCGGGACGGATAGGTTTTGTCATCCTTGAACTTGAGCGGGTCATTCGGCACCGGTGGCAGGGGAATGGGCTCCCAGCGCTCATGGTCAAAGAACAGACGGAAACGACGCCGCGGTGAAATCCGCAAATGCGCGCCAGCCGGCGTCACATACCAGCTTTCTTCCAGATCCGAACGATAAACGAGTTCGCCCGAGGTCGGACATTTCACCCAGAGATTATCCGGAGTGTCTTTCTTATTGCCAGACAGCAGGCCTTTCAGACCCGGTGTGCGGAAATTTGTCAGCCAGTTCATCGCCTTACGATCCCTTTGTCCGATACCGGACGTTACTAGGCTGGCACTCCACCCTTTAGCGCCGTACTTAACTCGTGAGCCAATTGGCCCATTTTCTCTGCTGTAATTTGTGGCGTTTTGGCCACACTTGCAAGTCTTGCTTGTTCCACAAAAGCAGACCCCACGACAACCCCATCCGCGATTTTCGCCATGGCAGCGGCCTGATCGCCTGTTTTGATGCCGAATCCAACGCAGACAGGCAGGCCGGAAACGCGTTGCGCCATCTCAACTCCAGCGCGAATATCTTCCGGATCAGCAGAGCCTGCGCCCGTCACGCCGGCCACCGCGACATAATACAGAAATCCGCTGGCGCCTTCCGCCACCTTGGCCATTCGGGCCTCATTCGTGGTCGGTGTCGCAAGGCGAATGACCGACAGATCATGGGCCGCATAGGCGTCGCGGATGGGCTGATCTTCCTCAGGCGGCAAATCAACCAGTATGGTGCCATCTATGCCAGAATCGGCGGCCATGGACGCAAAGGTCTCATAGCCGAGCGTATGCACCGGATTGGCATATCCCATCAAAATCAGTGGTGTTTCTGCATCATCCGCTCGAAACCGTTTGGCCAGCGCCAGCACATCCGAGAGCGTGGTTTTCTGCGCCAACGCGCGCAGGGCGGCTTTCTGAATCGCCGGGCCGTCGGCCATTGGATCGGTGAAGGGGGCGCCAAGCTCAATCACGTCCGCGCCATTGTCGCGCAGCGCGCACATGGCCTGATAGGACGATTCCAGGTCTGGATCGCCCGCCATAAGGTAAGCGACCAGAGCCGCCCGGCCCTCGGCCTTAACCTTGTCGAAGCGCGCAACTATTCGGGATGTCGGCATTTAGGCAGGATCCGTGTTTTCTTTAACCCAGGCGGCATAAGGCGCATTCACCTGTGTACAGCCCAGTGCCACGATGGCGGGCACATCATAAGGGTGATGGTCTTTCACAATGGCTTCGATTTTCTCGAAATTCTCGGTTGGGGCCTTGAGCCAGAGAATGAATTCAAAGGCCTGCTCGACCACCCCTTTCCAGCGATAAGTCGAGGCCATCGGGCCTTCAATATTGGCGCAAGCCGCCGCGCGGCTTTCGACCGCTTCATCGGCAATCGCGCGCGCGATGCGCTGACGCGGGCAGGTGATCCGGTACAAGGTCAAAGCTAGTTCAGACATTCACGCCACTTCCTTCGTCTGCTGGCTGGAGTCAACTCTGGAATTCGCGCGCAGATGCATGTTCTGTCCCCGGTGCAAGATTGGCCAGCATCGCGGTCATGGCCTGTTCGATTTGGATCACGGTGCTGCAATGGCCCGTCTTCTTGGCGTTTGAGATCGACCGGGGGTCCTTTGAGAGCTTTTCGGCAATCTCCGTCCCTTTTAATCCAGCCTTATCGAACATGTAGACGATATGCTGATATGGCGTCATCTGGTCGATCAGGGCACCGGCCGCATTGGTCATGGCCGTCAGCGCCTGATTGGTCGCAGGATCGCTGATCTGCCAATCGCTGAATTGTTTCTTCTTTTTCAATCGTGTCAGCGCCCGACTGGCGGTCTCGAAAACCGGACCCCCCATTTCCCGGAGCGATCCGCCAGCATAGCCAATCCGGCCATGGGCCGTCACAAACCGAAATTCGGCCGTACCGCGCAACGCATCGCGAACATCCGATACAATTTGATAAAAGGCCCGCGGCGAGGAAAACAGGCCGCCAAACTCGTCTCCGTAATTGACTTCAAGCGGATAGATAAGGTCAGCGCGCAATCTCTGGTTTTGCCGCTCGAGTTGCGGCAGCAATTGCGACATCGCCGCCCCCGCCTGGTCTGCAGATAAGCTCGAAGAGCCCTTCATATCCGCCAGGATGAGGTAATATTCGGAGTTATTGTCCATTTATCTATCGCTATCGAACCATATTTAACATTCTATCACCAATGATAGAGAATATCGTATCTATGATTTTCGATAGATTTAGATTTCGACGCCCAGCGCTTCCGCCACCGAGAACACATCCTTGTCGCCGCGGCCGCACATGTTGAGGATCAGCAAGCCATCCTCGCCGAGACGCTCGACAACCTCGCCGACCCGCGCCAGAGCGTGGCTTGGCTCGAGCGCCGGGATGATGCCCTCCAGCCGGGTACAGAGTTGAAAGGCTTCCAGCGCCTCAGTGTCAGTACATGTTAGATACTCAGCTCGTCCCGTATCCCGCAGAAAGCTGTGTTCCGGGCCGATGCCCGGATAGTCGAGGCCCGCTGAAATGGAATGCGCGTCGATGATCTGACCATCATCGGTCTGCAGCAAATAGGTTTTGTTGCCGTGCAGAATGCCGGGCGCACCGCCATTCAGCGCCGCCGCGTGCTGGCCGGTTTCGATCCCGTGCCCAGACGCTTCGACGCCAATCAGGCGCACCGTCTCATCTTCAATAAACGGATGGAATAAGCCAATCGCATTCGACCCGCCACCAATACAGGCCATCACCGCATCCGGCAGACGGCCCTCGCGTTCGAGGATCTGTGCGCTCGCTTCCTTGCCGATCACGCTCTGAAAATCGCGTACGAGTTCCGGATAGGGATGTGGGCCAGCGGCGGTGCCGATGCAATAGAACGTGTCCTCGACATTTGTTACCCAGTCGCGCAGGGCCTCATTCATCGCATCTTTCAGCGTGCCCGTGCCGGACGAGACGGGCACAATCTCGGCGCCCAGCAATTTCATCCGAAACACGTTTGGCTTCTGGCGTTCGACATCCGTCTCACCCATGAAGACAACGCATTTCAAGCCGAAGCGCGCGCAAACCGTTGCGGTGGCCACCCCATGCTGACCGGCGCCGGTCTCGGCAATGATCCTTGTCTTTCCCATGCGCATGGCAAGCAGGACCTGGCCGAGGCAATTGTTGATCTTGTGCGCCCCGGTATGGTTCAACTCGTCGCGTTTGAGATAGATTTTCGCGCCGCCAAAATGTTCCGTCAGGCGTTCAGCGAAATAGAGCGGGCTTGGGCGGCCGACATAATGGGTCCAGAGATCATCCATCTGTGCCGCAAAGGCCGGGTCCTGTTTCGCGGCCCGATATTCTTTCTCAAGGTCGAGGATGAGCGGCATCAAGGTCTCGGCGACATAACGGCCGCCAAAGTCGCCAAACCGGCCATGCTCGTCCGGCCATTGATCCCAGGTATTTCTCAATTCCATCGTTCTGCTTTCTACGCCGATTTCGCCGCGTCTATGAAATCGCGGATCAGGTCCTCGTCCTTTACGCCTGGCGCGCGTTCGATGCCAGAGGAAACATCCACTGCGGTCGCACCTGTCGCAGTGATCGCCGCTTCGACATTGTCCGGGGTCAATCCACCCGCAAGCAGCCAGGGCACATCCGGCTCGAACCCATCAAGCAGGCTCCAGTCCACGGTCTCTCCGTTGCCGCCTGGGCGGTCGGCGTCTTCCGGCGGCTTGGCGTCGATCAGCAAGCGATCCACACGCCATTGATCGAGCGCCTCAAGATCTGATTCATCGCCGACACTGACCGCCTTCCACAGCTCGCAAATACCAGCACAGTCGCGCCACCAGCGCAGCACCTGGTCCGGCGTCTCCTTGCCATGCAATTGGATCGCATCCGGCTCGATCTCATGCAGGACATCATCGAAGAAGTCTTCTTCCGGATCGACCAGCAAAATGACGGAGAGCAGGCCGAGATCCTGCGCGAATTCCGACAGGCCGATGACGTCTTCAAACGGATCCTCACCATCGCCCAGAACGTTGCGCGGGCTGGCCGGAAACAGGACAAAACCGACCCAATCGGCGCCGGCTTCCGCCGCCGCGCGTATATGCGCTGTGTCGCGCAGTCCGCATATCTTGACCCGTGTCATGGCGCGTCTGGTGCTCGCGGCACAGGCGGAAGTCAAGCAAAGACTGTGGCGTTCACCGAGTTGAAAAGATTTTGGTGCGAGAAAGCCGCAGACACGCTTGATCGTACCCGCAACAAGCGGCAGGGCGGCCAAGCCATCCAGAATTGAATTTCAAGTTGAGTAACCGGCATGTTTGAAGCTGTCTTTGCCCCTGTCCAATCCACGATTGAGCGCGCGCATATCGCGCCTTTTGAACAGAACCTGCCAGAGGGCGCCGCGCGGATGATCTCTGCCGCGACACGGCTTGATGACGCCGCACAGCTGGAGGCGGTCATTGCCGCCGCCAAGCTCGCCTTTCCGGATCATCATCCGGCTATAGACGCGCTCGTGGCGGAGCTCTCGGAGCCAACTGAACCTCTTCGGGTCGATGCCCTCGTGGTCGTTGGAACACCGCCAGAGCCACCAACCCATAGTTTTCTCGAAAACCTCGCCGGGCAAGTGGATCTCAACGCGTCCTACACAGATGGCAATACGGAAACGTCGAATTTCGGCGCCCGCCTGAATGCCAGCATGAAGCGCGAGACCAATATTCACCGCGTCGAAGCCTATGCCAATACAGGCGAGGCCAATGGAGTGCGCAATCAGGAGAATTGGGGCGCCTCCTACCAGATGGACACGCTCTGGACCGATGATGTGTTTGGCTATGTCCGCGGATCCTATGAAAGTGACGCATTCCTGGGATTTGAATATCGCGCCTTTGCCGGCGCCGGGGCTGGTTATTACTTCATCCAGGAAGATGATCTGTCGCTGCGCGGCGAAGTCGGGCCCGGTTATCGCTATTCCCGCATCAAGGATACAGGCGAAGAAGATGCTGACTGGGTGCTTTATGGGGCCATGGACACGAATTGGAACCTGAACGCGGACTGGCGCTTTGGTCACAATTCGAAAGTCACCTTGTCCGACCCGAGCACGTCTGTGTCATCGAGATCGCAATTGAGCACAGCGCTGACAGAGGCGATCCGCGCCGGCATGACTTATGAAATTCAGTATGAAGAAAACCCGCCGGTCGATAAGGACAATCTGGATACGATTTGGAAAGTGAATTTATCGTACGGTTTTTGAACTCAGGTTGGACAGATCTAATCAGCGCCCAGTCCGAGTGCCTTGATCAGGCCTTTCGCAGTATTCTGATCGAATTTCGCTCTGAGTTTGATGTACGGACCTTCATGGCGATCTCGCGCGGCTTCGAAATCTCTGTCCTCGAAGCCGGTGACATTGTAGCCGAAGCTGACCCAAAGATTGTCGACGGGGCTGAATCCAACACTTGGACCGTATGACCATTCCCCTGTCTGGCTGGCATCATTGTGCGACCAGGTGGTCTGGAAGCCGAGATCGATTTGCGGCGTGATGTCATGGCGGACCTCGGCGCCGACCAAGTGTGTGACCGCTTTGGCGTGCGCCCCTTCGAAATCGGTCTTCACTCGCTTGACCCCATGATAGACGGAGACCTGGGTCTGATCCGAAACCATCGCATTCATCGCGAAATTGTTGACGATCTTGGACCGATCCTGGATGCCTTGCTCGGTCAGATGTCCGACATCCAGTCGGTTGAACACGACCAATCCTTCGCCGCGCGGGCGCCAGGCGGCGCCGATCCGGACATCAGTTTGCTCGCGATCGCCGCGACCGTCTATCTGTTCTTCCTGCCGCCGTGCCGCCGCGCTGAAGGACAAGGTCCTGGTGATTTCACGAGCCCCGCCAAGCACGGCTACCAGGCGCTCGCCCGACGCGCTGTCACGTTTTTCGAGACGCGCTGAGCCCGCCATTGAATCGGTTTGGTAAGCCGCACCGATATAGCCCGATGAATACTGCTCCGACTGCGTCAACGGACTGCGCAGGCCATCCTCGAGCGGGCCGAGCGCAGCATCTGGCGCAACATCGAGCGGCTCGTCGGAGCCATCGACATTGCTGCGGCGCGCCAGGCCCCCGCTCAAGGTCCAGGCCTCATTGACCTGCCAGACCTGATCGACACCCACTGTCGCCCCGATGCGGCGGCCGCTATCATTGGTGATCATGTCGGTTGAGGCGCGCACCTGCGTGCCGCCGCGGGGTTCCCAGGTAATGCCGGCAACCGTGTTCTGTCCGGAAGCGTTCGCGCCATTGGTGATCTCGTGCCGGACATTTGCAGTGGCTTGCGATCCGAGTGTCTTGTCGAGCCCCAGCACGGTCCGGCCCGGGAACAGGGTCGATTCGTCATCATTCGCGCCGCCTCTATAGACCGGTTCCTCGCGGATTGCGCTGATGGTCAGGCCCTGATCCACAAAAGTCTTGCGCAGACCGGCCAGAAGCAAGACGGACTGGCGCGGGTCCGCGGTGTCCTCAAAGTCCTCGGCAACAGCGCGGAGACCGAGATTGGCGCCGAAGGTCTGACTGTCCTGTTGCCAGACCGCATCGGCCACGGTCCGACGCGCAGATTGCGTGAGATTGGTTTCCTGATAGGCCTGCGCCGTCACCGAGCGGATGATGCGATCGGATCGATTCTCCTGCTCCTGGACATCCAGTTCAGCGCTGAGCTCGGCCCCGATCCGACGCACCGCGGACGTGGACGAGGCTTGCTGGCCGAGGCCGAAACCATCCGACTCTTCGCGGAAATAGCCGGTGACGCTCAGTTTCTCACTCCGGTGCGTGGCTTCGATCAGGACCGCCTCGCCATCGGATTCGCCGAGTTCGGTTTCTGAATCTGTAGATGCGTATTCTGCACGCAGCTCGGTCTTGTCTGTCACCGCCAGGGTCAGGTCAGCGGCGATCAGGTTTGAACCTTCCTCGTCCTGCGTCGAGCCGTCTTCCTCGTGGATCAGTGTGATGCCCGTCTGCAGCGCGCCATTTGCAAACCGCGTTTCGGCGCGCACGCCCGCCGTGACACCGCGCTCGCCCGAGTCCGAGGCCTCATAATCGACCACAATCACGTTTGGATTGAGGCCTGCATCCGTCGCCGCCACGGGTTGGCGGAAGAAAAATTCGCCTGTGACATAGTCGATCTCATAATCGATATAGCGGCTGAGCAATCGCTGGCTGAGTATCACATCCGGACGGAAGCGGTCCCGCGTTTCAATCGTGATCACTTCCGAGGAGCGTACCAGCGGCGCCGATTGCAGCCGGAACGGACCCGACGTGCCATCCGCCGCCAATTCGTCTTTCATGAAGGTCTGATTGGTCTCTGCCGCGAAGGCTGTGATCGAGACCTGCTCGCTTTCATAATCTGCCTTCAGACCAGACATGCGGCGCGAGTAGCGGCCCAGATCGGTCTCTGTGAAACCGGTTTCGAAGTCGCCAAAGACGGCCTGGAACGTGTTTTTCTCGAGCTTCACATAGACCGGATAACGGCTTTCAGCATTATTGTTCTGCCAGGTCCGGTCGCCATAGAGCGTATAATAGGCGTTCGGATCAATCTCATCGAACACTTCATCATCGCGGGCCCCGCGGCGCTTTGCGGTGTCGACAGCCAGGGTCAGCAGCCAGTCGCCCTTGACGACGCCCTTGGCGAAGAAAGCGAGCCGGCCATCATCGCTGCGTTCAAGGGCTTTGCGCCCGTCCGTGTCTTCCAGCCAGGCTGAGCTTCGTTCAGCTTCAGCCACGCCGACGATGATCCAGTCCCGCTTTTCCGGCGCCAGCCAGACATCAATATCCTCGATCGCGCCATCCTGCATCGGCACCTGCAACCTGACCCGTCCGGATTCCAGGGTTGGCTCGAGCTCGACCCGAACGATCCCGTCCGGACCGACGCGAAGCCCTGAAACCGCCGCAAATCCGGCATCCACGGGCGATTCAAACTCCTCCTCGGCTTCCTGGGCGAGGCGATAGGGTTCAGCGACGCTGAGCTCGACAATCCGGCCTTCATGCACCGCATGTCCCTCAACGTCTTCAAGCCGGATCGCGATGACCGGCCGGGTGCGCCCATCCGCGACAAGCACAGATTGATCATCTACTTGCACGGCGCGACTGACTTCGTCCACAAACCAGACTGAGCGTTCAATCTGCTCCAGGACATGGCCGTCAGCATCCAGCAGGCTGGCGACAAAGCGGTTCTCGCCGCGCTGAATATCCACGCCGGCCCAGCGCGACATGGCCAATGTCCGGGACGTCGACATTTCCCGCCCGGTGAAATTCAGCCCCGGAACCGTTTTGCCGTTCAGTTCAAGACGCACACTTTCATTCGGTGCGTGTTTCATACCCAGACTGACGGATCTGCCATGCGGGGTCTGGTCCGCGCGGGGATAGATCCATTCAAAGGTCGTATCTTCCTGTTCATTCAACCATGTCTGGTCGAACAGGTCCGCGTCGCGCGACTTGGTGACTTCAATCTCTGTCGTCTTGGTCACCGCATCTGTGCGCTTGAGATAGAAATTCGCGCGCCAGATGCTGCCGCCTTGCGCATCGACAAATTTCGACAGCGCGCTACCGGCATAGCGCGTATTTTCTTCACAGACGATGGGTTCGTATCCTGGAGGCAGCGTCGCCTCATCGACCTGAACCACATGCGTGCCGGGTTTTACACCCTCAAAGTGGAAGAGGCCGTCCGCATCGGTCACGGTATATTGCCCGGTTTCCATATAGAGCCGCACGCCGCCCACGCCTTCGCCGTCCAGCAGCGTTCGGGCCCATTCCTCATCCGGTCGACAGGCTGCTTCTGCGACACGGCCGATAATGGTCAGGCGCGAACTGAGCAAATCTTCCTCGATATAGACGGCGGCTTCTGCGGCATTCGACAAAACCGCGCCAGCAGCGTTAATAACGACGGCGCGATTGACGGCTTCGCCGAGCGGTGTCCCAGGTCCGACGGCCGTGAGATAGGTTAATTGCACGGTCTCATCCGGCAGCACCAGGCCGCCGGAAAATGTCAGGTTGAGACCGTCCGGAGCGACCTCCGGATCGTCAAATGACGCGCCATTGAGGCGCGCGGATCCGGCGACATAGCGCAACCCGGTTGGCAAGGTGTCGCGCAACGTGAATGGGGCAGGGACGCTGCCTGAATTCTCGAGATCGATCGTATATCCGACAAAATCCCCGATCGAGGCTTGCGGATCCGAGGCCCGCTTCCGCACCACCAGGTCGCCATTAGGGTCGAGCGGGATGTCGAGATTGACCGGCCCGGACGTCTCAACCTCAAACACGGCCCCGTAAGAGGCCTGCGTCTGTAATTCGAATGGAGCGTTGGGTAATCCCTCGAGCGAGACGGGATCTCGAACCGACGGGAATAGGTAGCCGTCTGGTGCTTCAACGAGGATTTGATAGGCGCCCGGCGCCAGGATGGGGAAGAAGAAGACGCCAGGCGCCGCCGGGTATTCAATCCCGCTCGAATCGGTGGTGGCTTCGCCAGTCCGGATCGTCGACGGGAAGCTGCCCGAGCCATCCAGCCCCATAATCTCGGCCGGTTGCCCGGTTGTGGCATCCAGGATGGTGATCTGAACCTGATCGAGCAATTGTCCGGTAAAACTGTCAAACACGCGACCAAACGGGTCAACAAAAGCGGTATCCACCGACACTTCGGTGGCATCAAATGCGTCAATGTAAGTCGCGGTCAGCTGTGTGTCCTGCGGCGCCGTAATCGTTCGGTCATTCAGCGCCGTCGGACGCGATGTGCTCGGGAAGAAGCCATAGAAATGGCCGGAATCCGGGACGTCTTCATAGAGCCGCAAGGTGATCGTGTCGCCATTGTCCGCGGTCACAGTGATGACGACCGTCTCGATGCGATCGGCATTGCCATTCTGGCCCAGGTCGATCACGCGAACCACCATTAGCTCGCCAGACAAATAGGTTTGCGCCGGCACCAGACTGACCGGTGACGACGTGTCCAGTGTCTTCTGACCAAGTAACGGGACATCATCAAAGGAAGAGAACGGCCCGCTCAGTTCGCCAGATGGACTGAAATCCGATCCGTTGAGCTGAACCTGGATCGCATCCGGCACGTTTTCGACAATCCGGAAGAATTCGATCTCGGATGGCGTTCGGCGCGCTTCAATGGTGAAAACCGCCTCATTGGTCGGCAATACGAGCGTCCCGTTCGGGGTCTCCTGAGACACGAACGCGGTATTGGTGACGCGATCGCCCAGATCAGCCTGCGCCAATCCTGACATCGTCCCAATCATCGCGCACATCAGCGCGATCGCCCGCAACGCGGCATAGATGTGCTTCCACCCGAAGCTCATCCCCGTATCTCCACCATGACGCGGCAAGCTCTATTGGCCTGTCCGCAAGCTCAAAAACTCGGCAGATCTGACGCTGCCTTATGCTGCAGACGCTAAGGGCGTATGGTTATTATCCCGGTCGGGGAATCGATGAAATTTGATCGATTCCGGCAAAAAAAGCAGTTATTTTAGAGATTTATTGCCGCACGTTTTGCGAGATTCCGTCTCTTTCAGACAGCAAAAAGCCCCCGCTGCGCAGAGGCAGCGGAGACTTTCAGAAATTGGACCCAGGCTGGGGTCTTATTTGACCATGGCGCGAATAACGATCTGTCCAACTTCGCCAGCCGCCAGGATGGCATCGGAGAGCTGAATGACGCAGGTGGTCGCGCCGTCGCAATCGCTGTCTGCCGGTGTCGTTGGCGCGGTCAGAACCGGACCGACACCGCCAATGCCGGTATCATCGGCAAAGCCTGTAGCGGTCGTGGTCGCCAGGGCCGCAGACACAAAGGTGACTTCAGCTGGCAGGATGTCATCGATCACCAGATTGGTCGCACTGGCCGTGGCGCCGGTGTTCTCGACCTCGATCGTATATTCGACACAAGATCCCGGAACCGCCTTGGCATCGGCCTCAGCGCTGGCGGTCGCACAATCCGTCAGAGCGACGAATGGATCTGCAATACCAGGCTCCTTGATGACGAGCACGGTCTTTTCCGCGGCTAGATCCGGAGATTCGACCTGGATGATGCCGGTGGCCGCAAACAGACCGTCCGCATCGCCTTCGGACGCAGCAACACCTGTGCCGTCAGCGAGGACGTTCTGAGCCGTACCGGTCAGGACATTGGCCCCGCCCGTCGCCGCGGTCACGGCAGCCGGAGACGCAGAGGCCTCATTCGCAAATGCGGTTGGATTCCGCGCTTCGGCGATCAAGGTCACATCATCGGTGAATGTGTCCGCCACACCAGCAGCAATCGTGCCCTGAACCTGAACAAAGACACGAACGCCTTTCGGAACATCGCCTGTCACAAAGGCTGAACCAGCGCCGGCGCCAATCGTTGTTTCAGTCAGCGCTGTGAAGGCGCCATCATCGGCGGTGCCATTATCATTGGCATCGACCAGATAACGAACAACAATCGAACTCGCGTCAAAAGTCGACGCACCTGAGTCCAGATCCGCTACTGAAAAGGCGTAAGCCGCTGTGTCGTTGCCTTCATTCAGCACTTCAAAGGTCAGGGTCGCATCCGTCCCGGGCACCGTTGTCAGCGTACTGTTTGTGGCTGTCACGATCAGATCCACTTTCCGGTCAACCGTGAACAAGGTGGGTGTACCCTGAACCACAGCGCCCACCGGAGGTGAAGCATTATCGTTGGTGATAATCGGCTGCGCTGTGCCTGAAACACTATAGCTCAGCTCGAAAGTGTTTGAGACAGAAGTACCAGCTTCTGTCAGTGTGTTGGCTGCATGTGCAGCGCCTGCCAGACCAAGGCATATCGCCATGGCCAGGCCTACACGGGAGAGGAACTCCCGCACCTGTGAATAACTCATTGTCCGCCCGCTCCAATTTTTTGTAAGCGAGGGGATCGTCTCACAGATGAGTTAATACCGTGCAAAAAGGACTGTTTGAATTCGCCAGGGCGCTGCGATTAGCGACAAACAGAGGCTGCGCGGTCGATTGCGTTCGATGATCCGGCGAGCGAGAAGTGATACGTCACACGTGTATTGCGCACCGATGTGGCCTCAACCCGCAGCTCGCTGCCGCGCTTCAATTGCCGGACCAGGCCGGCATCATCACTGTCCTGCGCAAAGGCCTCTCGGCCAATGCCAAACAGGGTCCAGTCGGCACGCCCGATCCGGGCCTTGCCCGGCAAATCGCCGCGCAGCTCATACCCGACTTTCAGGCTTGGCTGGTTGCGAGCCTTCCCGGACCGCCAGTTCGACACATAGAACCAGACATCGCCATGATCGGCCGATTTCGGTGCCTTGTCGGTGGCCTGAGTGGCGGCATAGCAGAGGCGTTCTCCCCCGACATCTTCCGTGAACACAACCCAATCGGAATATTGCCGAACCACATTCGGCGCCGCCTGGGCTGAGAAAACTGGCGTGATCGCAAAGGTTGCAAGCAAGGCGAAAACCAGACCGCGCATATAAATTCTCCTATGTGCAATAAAATATATAGCCATGGCTTAGATTCTTCTGTATCAGTCTTAGGGCTGAAATAAGACACACTAGATTAACGGGCGATTATGGTTTTGTTGTCTCGCAAAGGTTGCAATTCTTCTCAGATAGGCGCTTTATACGAGTGTGAAGCGGCGCAGGGGAAACACGTGTCCCTCGAAACCACAGGCAGTGACCCATCCGAACGCGAGCGGCTCGCCGATTGCGTCGAGCAAATTGCGCATGCGCGGTCGCGCCCGGCCTTTGCCGAATTGTTCGAATATTTCGCCCCCCGGATCAAAAGCTATTTGATCAGGCTGGGCAGCGATGCCTCCAGCGCCGAGGAGATCATGCAGGAAGTCATGCTCAATATCTGGCGCAAAGCAGAACAGTATGATCGTCGGCAAGCCTCTGTTTCAACATGGATTTTTCGGATAGCTCGCAATCGTCGGATTGACAGTCTGCGACGCACCAACAAGCCGGAGCTGGATGCCGAAGACCCGATGCTGCAGCCGGCCGAGATGGAGCAACCGGACATCACCGTCAATCGCGCGCAATTGGAAGTGAAAGTGCGCGAAGTGATCGAGACCCTGCCGGAAGAGCAGCTCGTCCTATTGAAAGCCGCTTTCTATGAAGGGCTGTCACATTCCGAAATTGCCAAATCGTTCGGGCTCCCCCTCGGCACTGTGAAGTCGCGCATTCGCCTCGCCTTCATGCGTCTCCGGGGTTCCCTGGAACGCGACCATTAGCCAAACAACTGCAATCTGGAGCTGCATTTGCTTGACGATAACCTTGATCCGACAATATCGCCAAAAGAGAGTGATAGTTTCGAGGAGCGCGCCACGCCAATGGGCAAAGCGACGATCAATGATTTCGGGGAAATCTACAGCTCGTATGCTGCAGGTTGTTTAGACCCGGCCTTCTGCCTGCTGGTGGAAACCCAGGCCACCCTGCGGCCGGACGTGCAGCGCGCGGTGGCGCGTGCTGAAACGATTGCGGGCGTCTTTTTCGAAAGCGAAGAAATGGCAACGCTGAGCGCGGGCGCAGCCGATAAGGCGCTGGCGCTGATCGATGCGTATGAAGCGGGTGAGCGCCCCGTCGCAAAAGCCGTCAAACTGGCTGGCGAAGGCCTGGACGAGCTGCTCGATCTGCCAGAACCATTACGCGAAACGGCTTTGCACTCCTATCAAACGCATAAATGGCAGGGGCTGACGCAAGGCATTCGCCGCTTGAAACTGGATGCTGGCAGCGAAGCCGAAGTCGAGCTTTACCGCATTGAGCCGGGCTGCACGGTGCCAAAGCATAGCCACCATGGCAGCGAGTTCACGCTGGTCGTGGCGGGTGGATTCAGCGATGAAAGTGGCAGTTTCGGACCGGGCGATATCAGCCTGAAAGGCCCGGAAGATACGCACCAGCCAACCGGCGACATGGACGGTGTCTGCTATGCCTTGGCGGTGCGCGATGGCGGCCTGCGATTTACCGGCGTTATCGGCCTGATCCAGCGCCTGGTTGGCCAATAATCAGCGAATAATCTCGAATTTCCGGGTTTCGAACACAGTCAGCACCTGTTTCAGGTCGCGGCCGCGTTTCAGGACCTGTCCTTGCGCACCATGTACGGAATAGGCGCCCTGCATCCGGGCCAGGGCCGGCGTTTTGACAATTGTCCAGTTTGGCGTCTCGGCATGGCGCCTGAAAATCGCGAAAACCGCCTGATCCTTGTGCGCTCCCACGGCATAATCCTTGGCCTGTCCAGACATCACCAAACGCCCGTAAACATCGAGAATCAGGCCCATTTCCTGGCGCTGGAAGGCAATTTTCGGTTTTTGACGGGGTTTTTTAAGTGGTGTAATCTGAGTCATGAAGCGTGAATTCGTTACAAGTTCCCATCTGGTGACGCATTTTTAATCCAGAATGCGGCGGTTTTGCCGCAATCGCGACTTGAAGCTGTCACCGATTGCCATCAGTTTGCAATTGTCGGGCGGCGAAGTCTAGCAGTCATTCCGGACCCATCAGCCCCCCCAGCCCCCCGGGGCGACTGCTTTGAGCCGCTCGACACTCACCACTATGTAGATTTTGCAGCGCGCCCGAGTTCGGGCGCGCTGCTTTTTCATGAACGCAAATTTAGCTGCACCATATTGGTGATCCCTTTACTGGCCTGATCTAACGAATGGGGTTAACTCTCCGTATTAAACCAGTTGCGACCCCAAAATGCTCGATCTCCAGAATTTGAGAAAAGCGTTCGACGACCATGTTGCCGTGGCGGGGCTGAGTTTTACCCTGGACAAAGGCGAAGTCCTCGGTTTTCTGGGCCAGAACGGGGCGGGCAAATCGACCACAATGCGTATGGTCTCTGGCGTGTTGGAGCCGGATTCTGGCGATGCCCTGATCCACGGGCACTCCATCGTTACCGATCGCCGCAGCGCTCAGAGCCAGATTGGTTATCTGCCGGAAGGTGCGCCGCTCTATCGCGATATGACTCCCGTCACCTTCCTGCGATTCATGGCCGATGCGCATGGATTGAGCAGCAAGGATCGCAAGGATGCGATCGAACGCGTCATTGCCGACGCGCGCATCGCAAATGTGGCCGGGAAACCGATTGCGGCTTTATCGAAGGGCTATCGCCGCCGCGTTGGGCTCGCGGCCGCACTGATTCACGACCCGCCTGTCCTCTTGCTGGATGAACCAACAGACGGACTGGACCCGATCCAGAAACGCGCCGTGCGCGCCCTGGTCGCGCGGATGGCGCCAGAAAAAGCCATCGTCATCTCGACCCATACTCTGGATGAGGTGCCGGCCATGTGTTCGCGCGTCATCGTCATCGATCAG
>JBCCZH010000017.1:0-18551 GCA_039188075.1 Pseudomonadota bacterium | reverse complement strand
TGCGTCTGCATTATGCGCACACTTTGCGCGAATGGGATAACCGCTTCCAGGCCAATCGGGACAAAGTGGCGGAGATGTTCGATGAATCCTTCTGCCGCATGTGGGAATTCTACCTGATTGTCAGCGAGTTCACCTTCCGGCATGGCAAACACATGAATTTCCAGATTCAACTGAGCAAGACGGTGGACGCGCTGCCGCTGGCACGCGACTATATGCTCGAAACGGAACGAACTTTGGTGAGCTGAAAATGGCGCCGACAGATACAGTCGAAAAACCATCCACGCTGACCAAGCCGCGGCGCGCCTTTATCAAGAGGAATGGCAAGAAGCTGATGCGCTGGGTGGCCGGCTATCAGTCCCGGCAATCGAAAGTGCCTGATACACCCGTCGTGCCAAACACGCATTTTCAGCGCCTTGAAGCCATTCAGAAAGAATGGCCGACCATATTGAAAGAGGCCCAGGACGTGCTGGCCTATCGGGATGTCATCCCGGGCTTCCAGGATATTTCGCCGGATCAGTATCGCCTCGCAAAGGGCCGCAACTGGCGGACCTTCATTCTCTATGGCTTTGGCAAGCGGCTCGAGACCAATACCAAATTGACGCCCCGCACGGCGGAACTGCTCGATACGATCCCGAACCTGCAAACCGCCATGTTTTCCATCCTGTCACCGGGCTATCACATCCCGGCCCATAAAGGTGTCACGAAGGGCATTCTGCGCGCCCATATCGGCCTCATCGTTCCCGATGAAGCCGAAAAATGCCGCATCCGGATCGATGATGAAATCGTTGCCTGGAAACCCGGCGAACTGTTCGTGTTTGATGACACATATGAACACGAAGTCTGGAACGAGACTGACCAGGAGCGGGTCATCCTGTTGTTCGACTTTGATCGACCGATGAAGTTTGGCGGACGCGTGCTCAACCATTTATTGCTGGCGGCGATGAAACTGACGGCCTTCTATCGTGACCCCAAAAAGAACCTCGAAGCCTCCGAAGCGCGCCTTGAGCGGGCGATTGCCAAGCGCAATGAGATGCTTGAACGTCTTTAGCCGATCATTCGATAACCAAAATAACGCGCACGCTCCGGCTAGACCAAACGACTTTGAGCGGCGAAGTTGAAGCCTCTATACAAGAAGGTCCAGCATGTCTGTTTTTGAAAATGTCGTCATCTGTGAGCCCCTGCGAACGCCGGTCGGCGCGTTCGGCGGCGCGTTTCAGTCGGTTCCGGCACATCAGCTCGCGACGCGGGTGGTGTCCGAAATCGTCGCCCGCACCAAGCTTCCCGGTGACGTGGTGGATGATGTGATTTTCGCCAATTGCTATCCCACGATGGACGCGCCGGCCCTTGGTCGCGTGGTGGCACTGGATGCAGGATTACCGGTCACGGCAGGCGGGATTCAGCTCGACCGTCGCTGTGGGTCCGGACTGCAAGCAGTGATCTATGCCGCCATGACCGTTGCAACGGGTGGCGCTGATCTCGTCATTGCTGGCGGCGCCGAAAGCATGAGCCGCGCACCCTTCTATTCCACGGAAATCCGCTGGGGCGTGAAATCGCCCAACATCCGCCTTGAGGATGGATTGACGCGGGGGCGCGTGACGGCGGGCGGAGAACACTACCCCGTTCCCGGGGGCATGATCGAAACCGCTGAGAACCTGCGCAAGGAATACAATATCTCACGCGAAGCTCAGGATGCACTGGCGGCGAGGTCCCAGGCGCGCGCGGGCGCCGCGATGCAGAATGGTGTGTTCGCCGAGGAGATCGTTCCGATCACGGTCAAAGGACGGAAAGCCGACACGCTTGTCGACTCAGATGAACATCCGCGCCCCGGCACGACGATTGAGAAATTGTCGACCCTGCGCCCCATTATGGGCAAGTCCGATCCCGCGGCCACGGTCACGGCCGGCAATGCATCCGGGCAGAATGATGGGGCTGCTGCGTGCATCGTGACGACTCGCGACATGGCCGAAAAGCATGGCCTCAAACCTATGAGCCGCATGGTGAGTTGGGCACTCGCCGGCGTCCCACCGAAAACCATGGGAATCGGCCCCGTCGCGGCGACCGAGAAAGCGCTGTCGCGCGCGAGCCTGTCGCTAAAGGACATGGACCTGATCGAACTCAATGAAGCTTTTGCGGCGCAAGTGCTGGCTTGCACGAAAGCCATGCAGCTCGGAGACGATGACTTCGAACGCATCAATGTCCATGGGTCTGGCATCTCGCTCGGCCACCCGGTCGGCGCCACAGGCGTCCGCATTTTGACAACGCTGCTGCGCGAGATGGAACGGCGCGAAGCGAGATACGGCCTGGAAACCATGTGCATTGGTGGCGGCCAGGGACTGGCGGCCATATTCGAACGAATCAGCTAAAGGCACTGCGGGCGAACAGACCCCCAACATGACCGGGTCTCGCATCGGCGAAGCGCCTTCGGGCCGTGCCCTAATTTCGCTCGGCTGTGTCAATTTCCGGGCAAAAATTTACCAAACCAGACAGGGGGCTCACTTTTTCCGTCCGAAAAATTGCATCACTCAAGATCGGATGATGGATCGGGGCGATCCCGTTGAAACTAGTCGGAAAGGACCTCTAAATGAACCTCATTCAGAAACTCGCACTGCCCGTCGCACTCGGTCTGGCCAGTTGTACACAGGCCGCTAGCCCGACAATAGGCGAGACGGCGGCTGTATCACCGATGATGCCATTGGACGAGACGTCGCGTCTCGCCATTCTGGCCGCCTATCAGCCCGAAATTGATGCCCTTTTACCGAGCCTGAGCGACATCGAAGAGTATCAGGTCAATGGCATGAGATTCTACACGGGTCAGATGGAAGGGGTCGATGTCGTTGTGTTCATGACGGGCATCAGCCTGGTCAATGCCGCAATGAACACACAATTGGTGATCGACCATTTTGAAATCGAGGCTATTCTGGTCAGTGGTGTCGCCGGCGGGGTCGATCCGGACCTGTCTTTCGCAGACGTCACAGTGCCCGCAAAATGGGGACAGTACAATGAGATGGTCTTTATGCGCGAAGCCTCCCCAGGTGAATTCGTGCCACATCCGGGCCTCGGCCCCGAGTTTGAAGCGTTTGAGTTTATGGGCCCCCGCGGGATGCATGTGCCCGCAAAGGGGGACCCGAACCCAACAGAAAGAAAATTCTGGTATGAGGCGGATCCCGAGCTGATGGCGGCGGCGCAAATTGCTGCAGAAACGGTCGAATTCAAACAGTGCGTCGACGCTGACACCTGCCTGCCGCGTGTCCCGATTGTCACGCTTGGTGGAAACGGCGTCACCGGATCAGTGTTCCAGGACAATGCGAAGTTTCGGGAATATCTCTTCGAGACGTTCGAGGCGAAAGTCGTTGAAATGGAAACCTCGGCGATTGCCACAGTCGCCTATGCCAATGACATCCCCTATATCGGGTTTCGCAGCCTGTCCGATCTCGCTGGCGGCGGCGGCGGCGTGAACGAGTACCCAATTTTCGAAGTGCTGGCAGCTGAGAACGCAGCGGCTTTCCTGCGCGAATTTCTGATCGCCTATAGCAGCTGAGGCCGCGCCCTCAGACGTCTTTACTCCAACATGGCGGGCGTCGGGATCGTATCTTCATAGACGTCCCAATTTCCCGTCAGTTCATCCAAGACAGCGCCGCCGACCAGGTACAAGGCTTCGAGAGAAGCCTCCATGCCAGCATAGCCTTCATTCTCGCCTAGCAGGTTTTCCGCCGCGGTTTTGCCGGGCGGTTGCATCGTGTAATTGCTGCCAGTGCGCAACACCATGAAGCGATCCTTGTCGACCCGCCCAATCTCATCGAGATACTGGATCGAAGTATAGGTGCCGGTATCCTCCATGGCTGAGGTGACAAAGTCGGTCTGTCCATCGCTCCAATAGTCGACCCAGGCATTGGCCCACTCATTCATGATCGCGCCATGCCAGAACGTCATCGCCGCGAGATGCCCCCCTTTCAGGACAAAGGGCGGTTTCTGAGCCATTTCATGCTCGGTATAAAGCGCACGCGTCTCTTCCAGCCCGGGCAGGTCCGGGATCTCGACATCCCTGGTCAGTTCGAAGGCCCAGTCGCGCAAGTCTTTATTGATCAGGAACATCTCACCGCCATCCGGCTCCGGCTTGCCCGGATCATAAGGGAATTGTGTGCGACGGGCGAAATAGCCGGTCGGCCAATCCTCAGGCTTTTCGCGGGCATCGATATGATGCGCCAGATCGCCATCCACCAGATAGGCAGACCATACAGCAGAGCCGATCGAGGCGTCTTCCGGATCAATCCCGGCAATGCCGGCGACCAGCCAATAGGCCTCGCTGAGATCAAAGCGCGTGTCGAGGCCAAGCGCCATGGTCGAGGCGGTCGACTTGGCCGTGCCAATGCCGGTCACCATGGCCAGGATCTGCGCCTCAGGATCATAGAATAGGGAATGATGCGAATGCGGGAAGTCAATCTCAACATCAAACGGGCGACGTTCTTTCCAGAGCTGGAACTCCCCCGGGCGATCGCCTTCATCCGCGCCAATTTCGAACATCGTAACCAGGACGGCTTTCACCGGCAGTGGATTGGCGCAGGGTTGAGCAATGGCACAGATCGCCGACTCGCTCGCCTCTGTCGTCGTGCCCGGTGATGACGCGCTGCTACAAGCCGCCAGGACCACCAAGCCTGCGCCGAGAAGGATGTTTCTCGTTCCGATGCATCGACTCATTTCGCTCACTCCTCAGCCAACCCTTAATCTGCCGTCCAGAGTGTCCGCTTCTCATAGAGGGTCAATTGGCGAGAGCGTGCGAATAATTCGCGCACCATTACTGCGCATTTTGCCATCAAAATGTGGGGCAAGTGATGCAGATTTGGCCTTCCCCGACACCCCGCGACACGCCAGACTGCCGAAAGTCGCTGAGGCGTTCAGATTTGTTATCATCTTGATGGCAAAGTCGGTTTCGCACCGCGCTGAACGGCCCATTTAGTCAGGAGAGTTTCGTTGATGCAATCTGCGCCAAACCGCGTGCTGAAAGGCAGACTGCTGACCTTTTCCGACCGCCCGGTTGAAGTCGATCAGACAGACTGTTTCTCATATGAGGCAAATGGCGCGCTGGCCCTGGAAGCGGGTAAGATTGCATGGCGGGGTCCGTTCGCGGACCTCCCCGACCGTTACAAGACCTGGCCGGTCATCGATCATTCAGCGCACCTGATTTTACCGGGATTCATCGACGCGCATACGCACTATCCGCAAATGGAAGTGATCGGATCTTATGGCGCGCAGCTTATTGACTGGCTTGAAACCTATACCTTCCACCAGGAGGCCAGGTTCGAGAATGAAACACATAGCGCAACGCTCGCTACGCTATTCTTCGACGAATTAATCAATCACGGCGTGACAAGCGCCGCCGTTTATACGACCTCCCATCCTGCCTCCACGACCGCCTTCTTCAAGGAAGCACTAGCGCGAAACATGTGCATGATTGGCGGCAAAGTCCTGATGGACCGCGAGGCCCCTGAGTCTGTCACCGACACGCCGCAGCGCGCCTATGATGAAAGCGCGGCCCTGATCGACACCTGGCACGACAAGGCCCGACTTGCCTATGCCATCACGCCCCGCTTCGCACTCACCTCGACCCATGAACAAATGTCGGCAGTGCAGGCTCTGATCGAGGAACATCCGGACTGTTTTGTCCAAACGCATCTCTCCGAGAATCTGTTCGAGATCAGTGAAACACTGCGCCTGTTTCCAAACGCGCCAGACTATACCGGCGTGTATGAGCGCTTCGGATTGCTCGGCCCAAAATCGCTGTTCGGGCATTGCATTCATCTCTCCGATCGCGAACGCGACGTCCTGGCGGCCTCAAACTCCGTCGCTGTCTTCTGCCCCTCATCCAACCTGTTTCTGGGCAGTGGCTTGTTCGACTATCATGGCGTGCAAGCCGCTGACATTCGCATCGCCTTCGGATCTGACATCGGCGCCGGCACAAGCTGCTCGATGCTCGCGACCGCGGCGGACGCCTATAAAGTCTGCCAGTTACGTGGTCACAGCCTGAACCCGTTCGAGAGCTTCTATGGCCTGACGCTCGGCAATGCGCGGGCGCTCTCTCTGGAAAACCGGATCGGGACGCTCGACATTGGCACTGACGCCGATCTGATCGTGCTCAACAGCCAGGCCACGCATGCGATGCGCACGCGTATGCTGTCCGTCGAGTCCCTCAGCGACGAGCTATTCGTGATTCAAACACTGGGCGACGATCGCGCCATTGAGGAGACTTACATTGCCGGCGACGCACAAAAGTCAGTCTTGAAAGCCGCAAACCGCCTCTAGCGCTCTTCCGGCGTCAGCCATTTTTTGACCTGCGGCGGCTCATAGCTCATCAGGTTCTCGATCAGGGCGTTGGGCTCATCCCCGGTCAGTGCCATCTGGCGGTGCACCGAACGGACAAAGCCTTCCTCAACCATCACATCAAAAAAGCGTTCGAGCGCGTTATAAAATCCATTCACATTATAGAAGGCCAAGGGCTTTCGATGCACACCCAATTGTGTCCAGGTCCATACCTCAAACGTCTCTTCCATCGTTCCGATTCCGCCTGGCATGCAAATGAAGGCATCTGACAGGTCGTGCATGATCTGCTTCCGCTCATGCATCGAATCGACAACATGCAGCTTGGTCAGTGATGGGTGCGCCTGCTCAAGTTCAAATAGCTGGCGCGGCAAGACGCCGATCGCTTCCCCGCCTTTGGCCATTGCGCCATTGGCAACGGCGCCCATCGTGCCATCGCGGGCGCCACCATAGACCACACCATAGCCGCGCTCGGCGATCAGTTCGCCCAGCTCAAACGCAGCTTTCATATAACTTTCACCGCGGCCGGTATTTGAGCCGCAAAACACACATATTCTCATCGATGCTATTGCTTTCTTCTTATACTTTACTTTGTCGTCTCACTCAGATTCACGCCGTCATGAAGACGACCAAACGATCACACGTGTAAGCGATCGCAAATCAGACTGCACTATTTTTTAGCGCGCTTCGTCTCTCTATTAGCGCCTTTCGAAACGCTAGCGCCAGCTCTATTGCATACAAAACACAGCGTTATCTGGATCGCAGTTCAGCCGTGTTTGGCCCAGCGAAAAGCAAATCGGACCTTCATCTGCGCAAATAATGTGCACACTGATCCTCGTAATCCAAGCAATGGCACAAACGGTTGAGTCTCGTTGCGACGACGGCTCGGTATCTGATCAACGCTAGGCATTCCCCGACCCGACAGAGTGTTTCGGACCGGAATGCCCTCGATTGGCGGATGTTAAGTACAGCAAACAAGGGTCTGCTCGAAATCGACCCGCAACCGAATAGAGGGATTACGTTATGAAGTTCAATCAGCCCCTGGGATCATCCTTGCGTGGCATTACCCGGAAACCGCTGTCAGAGCTTCTGCGCTCGACCATCGCGGCCAGCGCGCTTTGCCTGGGCATGACCGCCACGTCCGCCTGGGCTCAGGAAGATGCGCCGGAAGACGATCAGGAAGAACTCGTACAGGAAACCGTCGTGGTGACGGGCAGCCTGCGCGCCCTGCCCGTCGAAGATGTTGGGTCCGTCTTCGGATTTGACAAAAACCTGGTCGAGATCCCGCGATCGGCATCGACGATTAGTTCGGAACAGATCGAACGTTTTGGCATTACCGACATTTACGGCCTCGTGGCGCAGGCACCTGGCACCTTTACCAACTCTTTCTTCGGGGTTGGCGGCGCGCTCGATATTCGTGGTCAGGCCGGCGAGACCTATTTCCGCGGTGTCCGGCGACTGGATAATCCAGGCAACTATCCGACCCCGATCGGCGCTTCTGACCGGATCGATATTGTCCGCGGTCCAGCGTCTCCGATTTACGGGCCTTCCAAGTCGGGTGGCTATATGAATTTCGTGCCGAAAACCGCGCGACTTTCGGCAGGCCAATATATTGACGAACCTGAGGGCGAGATTCGCTACACAGCGGGCAGCTGGGACAAAAGCGTCCTGGCGGCATCGATCACCGGACCGGGCAATCTTGGCGGCCAGCAATTTGGCTATCATCTTTATGCTGAGGTCGAGGATTCTGGCAGTTTCTATCGAAACATCGGTACCGAGCAGACCATATTGCAAGCCGCGTTTGACTCAGACCTGACGGATAATCTCAGGATTGAATTTGGGGGAATGTATCACGATTTCAAAGGCAAGCAGAATGGCGGGTGGAACCGTGTTACGCAGGACCTGATTGACAACGGAACCTATTTGACGGGAACGGCGCAGCCGCTCGATACCGATAATGATGGTGAGCTGTCTCCGTTTGAATTTCTCGGGGTTGGCGAATTCAGCCCGTTCTTTGTGCCGCCATCGGCGGCCACGGACGCCGACTTTGCAGATCTAGGCTTCCTGGCACTGGAAAATGTTGGAACAGCAACCTTGTCGCGTTCAAACGTCATCCAGAGTGAGGATGATACGCTTGAGAATGAGCTGGTCACGCTCTATTTCGACGTCATTTACGAGAATGATAGCGGCCTCGAGATCAAGAACCAAATGTTCTACGAGGCCTATGAGAACTTGAATGAAAACGATTACGGTTTCTCTCAGTTCCACGACTCCTGGGTGTTCGAGAACAAGCTCGTCATCACCAAAGAGTTCGAATTCGACTTTGCGGACATTACCGCACAGATCTCACCGTCTATCCGTCATACCGACTTCCTGCACGGCGATGATTTCTTCTTCGAGTATTTCCACCGCGTGGATCTGACTCAAGGATTCGATGCGCGGTCCAACCGATTGCTGGCAACCGAGGAGAATGGAAACTTCTCCAACTATGTCACAGGCGAATACACCAATTATGCGATTGCTGGCCTGGTTGATATTGAAACCGAGTTCGGCCTGAATTTCCTGCTCGGCTTGCGGGAAGACATTGTCGATGCGGAGTCGACCGCACTCGCCGATTTCGAGATTTTCCGTGATGAGGACTTTTCTGGATCTGACGAAGAGAATGGCACGTCCTGGAACGTCTCTGTGTCTTACGAGATCCCTGGCACAGGGATCATCCCCTATGTCACGGCCGCTGAGCAGACGGTGGTTGTTGCGGGCCAGGGCGCGGAAATCTCGCCTGAAGCTCTGGCGCAAACAGCTAATAACTCGCCAACTGGCGAAGGCAGTGATCAGGCCTTCCTGAGCGCGACCGAGCTGACGGAATTCGGTGTCAAAGGTAATTTCCTTGACGATCGTCTCTATGCGGCGATTTCCTATTATGAGCAGGAGCGGACCGACCGGAACATTCAGTCCATCACGGTCAACCAGGATATCCAGACCGAAGGGGTCGAAGCAGAACTGCGCTGGGCGGTGAATGACAAGCTGCTTCTGACCGCCGCTTACACCAACACCAAAGTGGTCAACCTGACGATTCTTGAAGAAGGATCCCAGTTCAGCTTCCTTGGGGCAGAAGACCTGATCAACGTGTCTGACCCGTCCATCTATTATGGCGGACAACCCTTTGGTCTCGTTGCTCTGTCGGGAACAGAAGAGGCTGCGAAGCGGGCGGGTATCCCGGAGAACTTGTACTCCTTCACCGCAACGTATGAGTTCGACAATGGCCTGGCGCTGTCCGGCAGCGTCACCGATGTGGAAGAAGTCTTCTCGGGTCAGTCGCAGGCTGTGACCTTGCCAGGGTACACGCTCGTCGACATTGGCGCATCCTACTCGTTTGACAATTGGTTGTTCCGCCTGAACATCCAGAACGCTACGGATGAAGAATATTTCCGCGCCAATTTCACGGAACTGTTCGGCAGCACAATCGTCCTGCCAGAAGAGCCGCGCAGCGTGCAGGCCTCGATCATCTACAAGTTCTAGACCTTGGAACGACCCCAAATGAAAAGCCCCGCATGAGCCATCATGCGGGGCTTTTTCGTTGATCCTGTTTTTCTTCCCTCCGGAAAGCAGATCAGACGCGTCCTAGCCGTCCAGGAAGATGAATTTCAGCAAGAAGAGTATGGCCAGGACTGCAACGCTCGGGCTCAATTGTTTCCACTTCCCTGCCCCCAACTTCAGAGCGGCATAAGCGACGAAGCCAAGTCCGATCCCGGTTGCGATGGAATAGGTCAGCGGCATGGCCACGGCAGTGATCACGGCCGGAACGAAGGCCGTCATGTCTTCCCAGTCGACTGATGCCAATCCACCCACCATGACACATCCGACAAAGACCAGCGCTGGCCCCGTCGCATAGGTCTGGATCGCCCCGGCCAGCGGCGCGAAGAACAGGGCACACAGGAACAAGCCCGCGACAATGACTGCGGTGAGCCCGGTCCGTCCGCCGGCTTTGACGCCGGCAATGCTTTCGACATAGCTGGTCGCAGATGATGTGCCGACCAAGGCGCCGACCATGGTCGCGGTGGAGTCCGCCAGCAAGGCCTTGCGCAGACCAATGACGTGCCCCTTCTCATCCAGCAAGCCAGCGCGATGGGCGACTGCGACCAGGGTGCCGGCGGTGTCGAACAAGTCGACGAACAGGAAGGAAATGACAATGACGACGAGCCCAATCTCGAACACTTGCGTCCAGTCGAGCGCAAACAGGGTTGGTTCAACGGATGGCGGTGCGGACACGATGGCGCTTGGCTCAGCAACACCGAGCAGCACGCCTGCAATCGTGATCGTGAGCATGCCGAGTAGGATCCCACCCGGCACGTTTCGCGCCTCCAGGACAACGATCAGGATGAAGCAGAAAATCGCCAGCAAAGCGGGCGTCGCGGACAGATCGCCAAGCCCGACCAGAGTCGCTGGATTATCGACAACAATGCCGACGCTGGTCAAACCGATCATGATCAGGAAGAGCCCAATACCTGCGGAAATGGAGAGCTTCAGTTCGAGTGGAATGGAATTGATCACCCATTCGCGGATGGGCAGCACGCTGATAATCACAAACAGCACCCCGGACAGGAACACCGCCATCAGGGCGGCTTGCCACGGGATGCCCATGCCGAGCACAACACCATAGGTGAAGAAGGCATTCAGCCCCATGCCAGGCGCAATCGCGATCGGGAAATTGGCATAAAGCCCCATGATCAGCGTCCCGATCGCCGCCGACAGACAGGTCGCGACGAAGACCGAGCCCGGATCCATTCCGGCATTGGCGAGAATGTCTGGATTGACGAAGATGATGTACGACATGGCCAGGAACGTGGTGAACCCGGCGACGACTTCCTTGCGGATCGTGCTACCCCGATCTGCAATCGCAAAATACTTTTCAATCATGCTTGGTCCAACCCCTGCTGCATTTCATCCACCCTCCGCAAGTTTCTACGATACTCATACAAGGGTTTTGACGCCCCAACATCAATGCCTCACATCACCCTTCTCGAGATTGCGATCCAGAGTTTCCCCGCTGCCCGAATGCGAGACAGTGTTGCTTGTTTTTTAGGCCGGGCAGTGACCGCGTCGGTGCAGCGGATGTCGGTAAAATAAAAAGCTATTCTCGCGATGTGGCGCCCAACTGCGCTGTATTCCTTTGATTTTTCGAGAGCCACCTACAGTGCGATCTGATTTTTAGACCAGTGTTTCAAGGCTTGGCACGGCGGAGCACCTTGCTCAATCGGGAGACCACCCCCTATGACAGGTCTCCCATTTCAGTGCATACTCAGCCTGAAAGAACGAGGACATTCATGATCCAATTCCTGTTGGACAAGAAGATACAACGGATCGAGTCCTGTGATCCAACGCAAACCGTGCTCGAATGGTTGCGCGAAGATCAGGTTCGCACGGGCACCAAGGAAGGGTGCGCGGAAGGCGATTGCGGCGCTTGCACCGTCGTGATTGGCGAACTGATCGACGACGCCGTGCGGTATCGCGCGGTGAATGCCTGTATCTATTTCCTGCCCATGCTGGATGGTAAGGAATTGGTGACGGTGGAGACTTTGGGCAGCGCCCGAAACCTGCATCCGGTCCAACAGGCCATGGCCGACGGCAACGCCACTCAATGCGGGTTTTGCACCCCGGGCTTCGTAATGTCCCTGTTTGCCAGTTATCAGCAGTCTGACCCAGCACTGCCGGATCAAACCGATGATGTGCTGGCCGGCAATCTTTGCCGCTGCACGGGATATGCACCGATTCAAAAAGCTGCGGAGTCCTTGCAACCGGATGAAACAGAAAAACGTAGGTTTGGCGGGCCGGAAACCGTCGCCGCACTGAAATCGATCCAGCCGACAACCGGGACAGTTTCTGGCTTTAGCGACCCCAATTTCGAAACAGAACGCCACTATTTCGCGCCACAAACAGAAGCCGAACTCGTGGACCTTCTGGCGCAGCACTCGGACGCCACCTTGATCGCAGGTGCAACCGATGTCGGGCTATGGGTCACCAAGCAACATCGATTGCTGGAAACTACGATATCACTTCACCAAATTGAAGCGCTGCAGACTCTGAAACAGGATGGACCTGACCTGAGAATTGGCGCCATGGTTCGCTATTCGGATGCCTGGACCAGGCTACAATCGCTTCACCCGGACCTCGGCGAACTGGTGCGTCGGCTCGGTTCTGTCCAGGTCCGCAATAGCGGCACAATTGGTGGCAATATCGCGAATGGATCGCCGATCGGAGACATGCCGCCGCCGCTAATCGCGCTTTCCAGCCGGCTGGAATTGGCCGGACCTGATGGAATCCGCCTTCTACCCTTGGAAGACTTCTTCCTTGAATACGGCAAGCAAGACTTGCGCCCTGACGAATATGTTCGCGCGGTTCTGGTGCCGCCGCTCGCACCAAACATTTTGTTCCGGGCATACAAGATCTCGAAACGCTTCAATCAGGATATCTCCGCTTTGTGCGGCGCCTTTGCGCTCGGGATTGAAGAGGGTCAGGTCACCTCCGCCCGGATCGCTTTCGGCGGACTGGCGGGCACGCCAAAACGCGCCGGGGCTTGCGAAGCCGCCCTTGTCGGTGCGGCCTGGAATGAAGAAACGATCCATCGCGGTGCCGACGCCATGTTGGAAGACTTTACGCCTCTGACAGATATGCGCGCGTCCCGCGATTATCGCATGAAGACCGCGCAAAACCTCTTGCGCAAAGTGTTTCTGGAATCCCGTTCGGAAACCCGAACGCGCATTTTGCAGGCAACCTGACGATGCTCGAACGCACGCAACGCCCGCCTCGACCGGCAAAGATCTCCGGAGACGTGCATGACGAACGCCGTCATGACAGCGCGCACTTGCACGTGTCTGGGCAAGCTCAATATGTCGACGATTTACCAGAGCCCGCCGGCTGTGCACACCTCTATGTCGCCATGTCTGAGCGCGCGCATGCGGACTTGATCGCGCTTGATCTGACCGCGGTGAAGTCCGCGCCCGGCGTTTTATGTGTGATCAGCGCAGAGGATATTCCGGGCGAGAATGATATCGGGCCGGTCATTCATGATGACCCGGTCTTCGCCGAAAAGACCGTGAAGTTTCACGGCCAACCGATCTTCGCCGTCGCCGCGACGTCCAGAAAGGCAGCGCGTCTCGCTGCCATGCGCGCCGCTGTTTCCTATTCTGACAAGCCTGCGCTGCTTACCTTGAGTGAAGCTCGCGCGCACGATGAAACGGTTGAGACACCGCAAGTTATGCGACTGGGAGACGCCCATGCTGCGCTGGCTGCGGCGCCCAAGACTTTGACAGGCACGCTGGAAATGGGCGGACAGGATCACTTCTACCTTGAGGGCCAGATAGCGATGGCCGTCCCTGGCGAAGATGGCGCGATCAAGATTTACAGCTCAACGCAAAACCCGACAGAGGCGCAGCATCTCATTGCTCACCTCCTGCATAAACCGAGTGCGGCTGTCACCGTCGAAGTGCGCCGCATGGGCGGTGCCTTTGGCGGCAAGGAAACACAGTCGACACTGATCGCAGCGATCGCGGCTTTGGCGGCCGAGAAGACCGGTCGCCCGGCCAAACTGCGACTGGATCGTGATGATGATATGATCATGACCGGGAAGCGGCATGATTTCGAGATCGCCTTTAAAGCCGGATTTGATGAAACCGGTCTGTTGCACGGCGCCGTGTTTGACCTTGGCTCACGCTGCGGATTTTCGACCGATCTGTCGCTGGCCATCAATGACCGCGCGATGTTCCACAGTGACAATTGCTACTATCTCAGCAATGCGGAAATCACCTCACACCGCTTTCGAACCCATACCGTCTCCAATACGGCGTTCCGTGGCTTTGGGGGTCCGCAAGGCATGCTCGGGGTCGAGCGGATGATGGATGAGATCGCCTTCGCAGTCGGACGTGACCCGCTGGATGTGCGCCTCGACAATTTATATGGCGGTCCTGGACGAGACCTGACGCCCTATCATCAGACGGTTGAAGACAATGTCGCGCATGAATTAATCGAAACCCTCGCGGAGACTGCGGATTATCGTGCGCGCCGCCATGCCATTGAAGCGGACAATCTTGAAGATGGCATCATCAAGAAAGGGATCGCCCTGACGCCGGTCAAATTCGGTATCTCCTTCACCGCCAAACACCTCAATCAGGCTGGCGCTCTGATCCATGTATTCACCGACGGGACGATCCAGCTGAATCATGGCGGTACGGAGATGGGCCAGGGTCTGTTCGTCAAAGTCGCACAAGTCGTCGCACATGAATTCCAGGTCGACATCGACCAGATCCAGATCATGTCGACCTCAACCGAAAAGGTGCCCAACACCTCGGCGACTGCTGCCTCCTCAGGATCTGACCTGAACGGTATGGCGGCGCAACGCGCCGCTCGCACCATCAAGGATCGCCTGATCAAATTCTTGTCTGAGCAAGAAAACGTGCCCGCCGAAAAAATTCGTTTTGACGCCAATCAGGTCCATGTCGGCGATCGGGTATTCAGCTTCAAGGACGTGGTTGGCGCCGCCTATATGGCGCGCATCTCGCTTTCTGCGACCGGCTATTATCGCACCCCGAAAATCCACTATGACCGGGACTTGCATCGCGGCCGTCCCTTCTTCTATTTCGCTTATGGCGCGGCTGTTTCAGAAGTGGAAATCGATACGCTGACCGGGGAAAACCGCGTGACCCGTACTGACATTCTGCATGATGTCGGACGCTCCCTGAATCCAGCAATCGATCTCGGCCAAATAGAGGGTGGCTTCATTCAGGGCATGGGCTGGTTGACCATGGAAGAACTGGTCTTTGACGAGTTGGGTCGATTGCGGACACACGCCCCCTCAACCTATAAAATCCCTACCAGTGCGGACCGCCCGGCTGTCTTCAATGTCGAGATCTGGGACAAGGGTCGAAACCAGGAACATACGATCCATCATTCCAAAGCTGTGGGAGAGCCGCCGTTCATGCTGGCCATATCGGTCTTCTCCGCGCTCACGCACGCCGTGTCTGGCGCCGCCCGACACGAAGTCTTTCCTGACCTCGATGCTCCAGCGACGCCGGAGCGGATCCTGATGGCTGTCGAAGCTGCGCGCGCGAAACTGGGCTAAGCCGTCGTTGCCGCACGTTTGGCGTAGCGCTGCGCCATCACGGCGCAAGCAACCAGTTGCAACTGATGATACAACATGAGTGGCAACAGGATGACCCCCAATACCGGCGATCCTGCAAACAAGATTTGCGCAATCGGCGCGCCATTTGCGAGGCTCTTTGTCGATCCGCAGAACACCACCGCCGCTTCGTCTTCCCGGCTTAGATTCAGTCGTCGCGCGGTAAGGACTGTGAGGCCAAATGCCAAAGCCAGCAGCACCAGAACCAGAACGAGTGTTGCTGCGATCTCCAGGGCTGTGAAGCGTGACCAGATCCCGCCGGCTGTCGAGGTCGCGAACGAAGTGAAGACGATGAGTAGGATTACGCCGCGATCGAGCCAGGAGATGATCGGCTTGTGCTCAGCCAAAAAGCTCTTGATGACGGGACGCACAACCTGCCCGACGACAAAAGGCGCCAGCAATGTCATCGCAATATTGATGATCGCGTTCAGGAGAGAGAACTGGACGCTGCCGGTTGCGGTCACGATGGAGATCATAACAGGGGTCAAAACGAGCCCTAGCAATCCGGACAGGGTGGCATTGAACACCGCCACCGGAACATTGCCCTTGGCCAGAACCGTCATCGCGACGGAAGATGAAATGGTTGAAGGCAGAGCCGCCAGGAAGAAAAAGCCGAGCCGAGATGATTCCGGGAGCACGGGTGCCAGACCAAAATAAATCACCAAACCCAGGATCGGGAATACAGCAAACGTGGTCGCCTGGATCAGTACATGAACTTTCCAGTTCTTGACTCCAGCCACCAGGTTTTCCGGCGCTAGATTGGCCCCGTGTAGAAAGAACACAAAGGCAATGCCAAGCTTGGTCACAAGCCCCAGACGCAAGGGCCCATCGCTGGCCCCCAAACCGGGCAGCAAAAACCCAAGCGCGGCACTGGCAATCATCAGCGTGACAAAGCGATCAGGCAGAAAGCGAATCATGGTCGCCCTCGCGAGTCACTCGGAATACCTGAGCGAAAAAATGTTTCGCTGCGTTCTAAAACATGCAACATGAAATGAGACCGATGATCGCCATAGAGACTGGTAATGACCTTGATTAAAACAGGCTTGCTGTATTTCAAACAAGCCATAAGAGATGGCTCCATTCGCAAAGCTTCGGACAGATTGCAAGTCGCCTCATCGGCCGTCAATCGCCAATTATTGCAATTGGAGTCTGAATTAGGGGTCGAATTATTCGAACGCTTGCCGCGGGGGATCCGCCCAACAGCGGCCGGTGAACTCTTACTCTCTCACATTCAGAAATGGGCTCAGGACGAAGAAAAACTGCGTCAGGATATTGGCCGCCTGAAGGGCGGCGCGCGTGGGACGATACACATCGCAGCCGCAGAGAGCATTACGACAGAAATTCTACCCCAGGCCATGGCAAAGCTACAGGTCGAGCATCCACACATCGATTTCAATCTGATTTCAGGGGACAATTATTTCGTAAAATCGGCACTCTTGGCCAAGGATGCGGACCTGGTCTGCGCCTTCGATATTTCCGGTACCACACGAACCGAAACGGTGACCTCCATTAAAGTCCCAATCGGCATCATTACACATCCCGATCATGCTCTGGCCAGGCGGACCTCTGTCACGATATCCGACTGCCTAGATCATCCGATTATTGCCCCCACACAAAGCTGGCTGAATCACAGCATTCTCAAGGACTTGATCGAGAATTCAGATTACCCGTTCCGAATTGCAGCACGCGTGGAACGGGTTGGCATGTTGCGCAACCTGGTCCTTTCGAAACTCGGAATCGCCTTTTTGTCGCCCATCGGGCTGCGCCAGGACATTCACGATCGGAAACTGGCCTGGATCCCCCTCGCCAAGGGGGCGAGCATTCCGACGACGGTTTCCTTGCTCGTCCCCAAAGGCCGCGTATTAGCGAATTATACGCAAAGACTGGTCGAGCTTCTGAAAGAAGAATTAGACGCCCATCTGGAGATCGTGAGATAGATCGCGCGGACGCGATTCGCCCTTAAGCGCCCTAATTTTTTGCACCCTCGCCCATAACACGATTTCAAACTGCGCCTTTTTCTTGGGCAGAGTGCTCCAGCAAAACGAATGATGTCAGCGGAAACACGAAAAACACCCGTTTTTCGGTGCTCGACCTTGATGCGGCCAAACACCGATGCCAAAATTGCATCATTAATTGTCCCCTCTATCACGAATGCGACACGCAATTGGCTCAACCAAAATCACCCGACCCGCAGGCAATATCGCGCGATCGCGTTTCGCGGGAGGTATCTTCGGCGAAAACGCTAGGCCTCATAAAGGGCCCTGAAATGGTCAAGGGAATTGAGACCAATCTTGAGCTTCTGGACACGCACTATGCGATCGTCGCGGCGGCGTTAGACAAACTGGAAGGCGAATCTCGTTGACGATTGCTGATTCCTCCATGCGCGACATTCAATCGGCCGTCAGCGGGAAACAGATTTCCGCGATGAGCGTGGTGGACGCCTGCCTGGCAAAGATCAAAGCGTCCGATGCTCGCCTGAATTGTTTCACACATCTGGCAACCGATTCTGCGCGCGCGCAAGCACGGGAGATCGATCAAAAGGTTGCGCGCGGTGACTCTGTAGGCGCGCTGGCCGGCGTGCCTTTTGGTGTAAAGGACCTGTTCGATGTCGCGGGCGAAGTTACCCATGCGGGTGCCAAGCTCCGACTGACCGAGCCGGCTGCTGAAGAGACCGCAACACTCGTCACACGCCTAAGGGCGGCTGACGCCATCTATATAGGCCGCCTCAACATGGACGAGTTTGCGTATGGATTCGCAACGGTGAACGCCCATTTCGGTACGACACGAAATCCATATGACACAGATCGCCTGGCCGGCGGCTCCTCCGGCGGCTCTGCGGCGTCAGTGGCCGCGGGTTACCTCCCACTGACACTCGGTTCGGATACGAACGGATCAGTACGCGTGCCGGCAAGTCTTTGTGGTCTGTTCGGACTACGCCCAACGCATGAATCGCTACCTATGCAAGGCGTCTTTCCTTTCGTTGAGCAGCTCGACACGGTCGGCCCTTTTACGCAAACGCTCGGCGATATGGTGATGGCATATCGCGCCCTCGCAAATCGCCCCGCTC
>JBCCZH010000016.1:0-18554 GCA_039188075.1 Pseudomonadota bacterium | reverse complement strand
GGCTCCGGCTTGAGCACCTGAACCGTGGTGAATGCCACGACGCCTAAGCCAAGCAGGACAACAATCGTGATGATGATGGAGATGATGCGACTCATGGGAGGACGGCCTCTTCAGGGCTATTATTGCTCGCGGTCACAGGCGCGGCCGGTGTTGGAACCGGCAACCCTCCGCCGAGAGCGAGGTGAAAATTGACACGATTGGAAGCGCGGGCTGACCGCGCGGTGATAACACTGCTTTCAGCTGACAATCGTCGGGTTTGGGAGTCGATCAGGTTGAAGATCGAAACCAGGCCATTGGTATATTGGCGGGTCGCCAATTCCTCGGCCAGGCGCGCCTCTTCGAGCGCGCGGATTTGCGCCTCTTCCTGCTGTGCGAGCAGGGAGTCGGCGGCCAGCGCGTCTTCAACCTCGCGCCAAGCGGTTAAAGTGGTTGCGGCATAATTCTCTACTGCGGCGCGAGCTTGTGCAACCGCGGCGTCACGATCCGCATCCAGGGCGCCGCCATTGAAAATCGGCGCAGTCAGACTGCCAACTAGGCGCGCGGCAATGCGGCCTGGATCGAACGCATCCGCAATGTCGGCCTCTGACGTCGACAAGGCCCCGGTCAGACGGAAACTCGGCAACATGGCCAGGCGCGCCTGTTCAGCGCGCAGGCCAGCAGAGGTGACCCGCGCTTCAGCAGCGGCAATGTCGGGACGGCGTGTGAGCAGCAGGGTCGGGTTGCCAGCGGGCGGTAACACACCAAGCTGCGGCAATTCGGCCATCGCTTCCAGTTCGGCACTCGGATACCGGCCAAGCAGGATTTCAAGCCGGCGGGTCGCGTTCTGGCTGGCCAGTCTTTGTCCCGCAATTGATGCTTCAGCGGAGGCTTGCGTGGTCCGGGCCGTGCGCACATCCAGCGCTGATGACAGCCCGCGCGACAGACGCCGCTCAGTTAGTTCCAACGCCCGGGTTCGGGCTTCATAGGTTTCAACCGCGACGCGTTCCTGGGCCAGGGCCTCATTCAGATCGAACCACGCCGATGCTGTTTGCGCCGCCAGAGCCAGACGCGCCGAAGCGAGATCAGCTTCGCTGGCGATCAGATCGGATTCAGCCGCATTGATGCTGGCGCGGAGCCGCCCCCATAGGTCGAGTTCCCAGTTGAGGTCCAGGCCAAGGCCGTACAATTCGCCGGAGACGCGGCTATCCGTGGCTTCGACATAGGTATCGGTTCCGGTGACAGAGGCCGAACCGGACAGGCTGGGCAAGGTTCTGCCATAGGTGCTGCGCGCTTGGGCGCGAGTTGCCTCAACCGCGTAATATTGCGAGCGAATCGAGGGATTGGCCGCGAGCGCCTCATTGACCAGCGCCACCAGCATATCGTCTTCGAACTGGGTCAGCCAGTCAGCCCGTGGCGCTTCGCCAACAACGCCATTGGCCGCCCAGGTATCCGGGGCATCAGGCGCAACCGGGAACACGACCAGGCGATCACCGCCTAGTGTCGGCATGCTTGGCATGCTCGGCACGGTTGAGCACGCACTCACCGCCAATAGTCCCAATACGATACTCGCTTGCTTCATGAAAACCTCTTCAGCCTGGACCGTGGTGTTACGCCTGCTCTACTCGACTGTCAACAAATAATTATCGTTTTTCAATAATTGTGAAAAAGCTTTCAGACTTGCTCATCACAACCACCCCTGTATACGCCGAGAACCGCCCAGCGGACCATCATTTTCAGGGATACCCTGCCATCATGTCGCAACAGAATGGACCCGCGCAACCCGATCCGCCAAGGCGATTTCAGGACTTTCTCGTTCTGACATCAGGCGCTGTTGCGGTTCTGGCGCTCTTGTTCCTGACGGGTGCGATCGGCCTGGTCGAATGGGTCATCGGTGCCGTCGTGATGACGGCAGGGGCCCTTGCCTTCTATGTCGGCTCTGCGCCGGCGCCGGAAAAGCCAGGCACAGCGCCGGTTCTGGAGACCCCGCCCAGCCCGCCCGCACAGCGCCCGGAAGACAGTGTTGAGCCCTTTATCCTTGCCCTGCCGCTGCCGGCTCTGCTGATTTCCCGCGATGCGCAAATCGTCACTGCCAACAAGCATGCGCGCAACCTGTTTCGGTTCGAGCCGTCAAATCTGACCTTTCCGGTCGCCGTGCTGCGACAGCCGGATCTGCTCGATGCGGCGGAACGGGTTGGCCGCGATGGCGCCAATGAGCGGGTTGAGTTTACCCAGCATGGTGATGCCGAAGTCTGGATGGCACATGTTCGCCCTGGCCCCGCCAGCGGATCAGTCCTGATGGTGTTTGAGGATCTCACAGCCGTCCGCCGCGCCGAACGGGCGCGGGCTGACTTTCTCGCCAATGCCAGCCATGAGCTGCGCACCCCGCTGACGGCGATTGGCGGCTTTATCGAAACCATGCGCGGCCCGGCCAAGGATGATAAGGAAGCCTGGGAAGGCTTTCTTGAAATCATGTCGCAACAGACCGAGCGTATGAAGCGCCTGGTGGCCGACCTTCTCTCCCTGTCGCGGATTGAATTCAGTGAACATCGCGCCCCGAAAACGCAGGTCGAATTTGGTCGGC
The DNA here is from genome assembly GCA_039188075.1 of Pseudomonadota bacterium. Lineage (GTDB taxonomy): Bacteria > Pseudomonadota > Alphaproteobacteria > Caulobacterales > Hyphomonadaceae > Henriciella. Next base: position 15,994 of record JBCCZH010000016.1, on the reverse strand, counting down.
TGACTCGCGATACCAGTCAGGCACTGATCCCGATCGCCAAAGAAGCCGGAATCACCCTCCATTTCGAGGTACCGGACTTCGCCATTCACGCCATTGCCGATGATGATGAGATTGCCCAGGTGATCCAGAACCTGGCCAGCAATGCGATCAAATATGCCCGCAAGGATGGCAATGTCCGGATTGAGGTAGGGATTGCTGCAACCATGGCGGATGCGGCAACGGCCAGCAGCCGTCAGTCGCCAGATGCCAAGCGATCGCTGCTCTTGCAACCATATGCCTCCGCGGGCGCCCCGGCCGTCTGGGTCCGCGTGACGGATGATGGCGTTGGTATTTCCGAATCGCATCTGCCACGGCTGGGCGAGCGTTTCTATCGCACCGATGAAAGCCGCGGCGGCAAGATTGAAGGCACCGGGCTCGGCCTCGCTATTGTCAAACATATCATGGCCCGCCACCGCGGTGGTCTCGCGGTGGAAAGCCGTGAAGGTCATGGCACGGCCTTCGGCATCTGGATGCCCCGCCTGAAAGACGATGCACGTACCGAAACCGTATAATCCGCCGCCGGCTGATCAGCTCGAAACCGTCTATGCAGATGATGACCTGGTCGTCGCAGACAAGCCGAGCGGTCTGCTCAGCGTCCCTGGTCTCGGTCCGGAAAAAGCGGTTTGCGCCAATAGTATCCTGAGTGAGCGGCATGGCCCGGTTCTGACGGTCCATCGGCTGGATATGGACACGTCCGGCCTGATCCTGTTCGCCAGGACAAAAGTGGCGCAGCGCGCTCTGTCGCGGCAATTCGAATTGCGACGCATCGAGAAAATGTATGAGGCCTTGGTCCAGGGACATATCGCCGAAGATGCGGGCGTGATCGACAAGGCAATTGCCCGCCATTCCCTCAATCGCCCCCTGCGCCATCTGGATCCGGACGGACAAGCCGCGGTCACGCATTGGCAGGTTCTGGATCGGACCGCTTCGACGACCCGTCTTGCGCTCAGCCCGAAAACGGGCCGGTCGCATCAGTTGCGGTTACATATGGCCAGCCTGGGACACCCGATCCTGGGCGACGTTTTCTATGGCGATCCCGCCTCGCACGACCGCCTCTGCCTGCACGCCTCCGATCTGACTTTCGCGCACCCTGAATCCGAAAAAACCATCTCTTTACAGGCCCCGACTCCGTTTTGATTGTCCCCGCATTACAGGGAAGTCAGCACTGTCACATATGTGTCAAGGACCAGGGGTAAGAGCGGCCCATTGCTGAGATAAAATCCGGGTATGCTGGAAACTTTAGGACACTTGCCGATCGGCTGGCTGTTAATCGCGCCTTTGGCAGCGGCGGGTTTTTTTGCGTTCTATTCCGGGCGGACGCAAATCGGAGCCCTGTCGACCGGCTCCAGCATCAGCGCCCGGCTGCATTCACAACCCAATTATCACGGCTATTTTCTGACCTTTTGCACGATCTTGCCGGTGGCACTGGTCTTCCTCGCCTATTTGCTGTTTGCGGAATCCCATGCTCGCGGCACGCTGATTGACGAATTGCCGGACTATCTGATCAATCGCGGGGACGTTCAGGTGAGTTTCTTTGTCGACCGCGTTTCGGAACATGCGCGCGAGCGGACTTCGGCTCTGACCGGCAATCTCCTGTTTGATGCCAGCGTTGAACGCTTTGCGATCATCAAAGGCGGGGCGCGGGCGCTCGCCTTCGCGCTGGCGCTCCTGGTCGGCGCCCTGGGCTTCAGATGGGGACAGAACCAGCTCACGCGCGACTTTGCCGCCCGCACCTATGTCGAGCAGACCGTCAAGGCCCTGCTCTTCATCTGCGCCGCGATCGCCATCTTCACGACCATCGGCATCGTCTTGTCATTGGTCTACGAGACGGTGCGCTTCTTCAGCCTGCCGGATGGGCCTGGTGTTTTCGAGTTTCTGTTCGGCACCAACTGGAATGCCCAGACCGGGCAGAATTTTGGCGCTGTACCGCTTTTCTTCGGCACATTGATGATCGCCCTGCTGGCCATGATCGTAGCGGTTCCGATCGGGCTGTTCTCCGCCATCTATCTGGCCGAATATGCCAGCCCCCGCTTTCGCAACTGGGCCAAACCGGCGCTGGAATTGCTGGCCGGGATCCCGACCGTCGTCTATGGCTTCTTCGCCGCCACCTTGATCGCCCCGCTGGTACGCGGCTTTGCGCAATGGGTGAACGCCTTGCCCTTCACGCCGGACACGCTGCTGGCGGCGCAACCGACCAGCGCCCTGGCCGCGGGACTGGTCATGGGGGTGATGATCATTCCCTTTATCAGTTCCTTGTCAGATGATGTGATCAGTGCGGTCCCGCATTCTTTGCGAGATGGTGCCCTCGCCATGGGCGCCACGCGATCCGAGACGATCAAGCAAGTCGTCCTGCCGGCCGCGTTTCCCGGCATCATAGCTGCCATCCTGCTGGCCGTATCGCGCGCCATTGGCGAGACCATGATTGTCGTCATGGCGGCCGGCGGTCGCGCTCTGATCACACTGGATCCAAGCTCCGACATTACCACGGTCACTTATCAGATCGTCTCCCTTCTGACCGGCGACACCGCGTTTGACAGCGCCAAAACCGTGTCAGCCTTCGCGCTCGGTTTTGTCCTGTTCGGGATTACGCTCCTGTTCAACATCATCGCCTTGCGCGTCGTCCAGCGCTACCGAGAAGCCTATGAGTGAGCGCGGTTCTTCTCCGGCCCGTTCGACGGCCTCGCGTCTGCGCGAACGCCGCAATGCCGAGCGTCGGTTTAAGCTCTATGGTCAGGCGGCGATTGGCATGGCGATAAGCTTCCTGGTCATCCTGCTGGTCTCGATCATCTTCAAGGCCAGCTCAGCTTTTACCCAGCATAGGGTGGATATCACCCTCGACCGACCGGACTTTGCCGAGAAGTCCGAATTCACGGTGACAGAGGTCAATCTCGCGGTGCGCGATCGGTTGACCGAGCTGTTCCCGGAAGCGGGCGCCGAACGCAATACCCGCGCCGATCTGTTCAGCATCACCACACGGCTCGCCGTCCTGCCTTTGCGCGAGCGCCTCAGCAATGATCCCAGCCTCGCCAATCAGCCCATTCAGGCCCGGCTTGCTCTGTCCGATGATCTCGATCTCTATTTGAAAAATGAGATTGGCCGCCATCGCAGTGTCAGCGTCGGGGAAGCCGGGCGGCTATCCCAAACCGATTCCGGCTTGTTCAGACTGACAGATGCTGGCCCGGACGGCTTTGTCAGTTTCCAGGATCAGGTCCAGTCCATCGCCGCTGATCCGCAAGACATTCTGATCTCGCTGGGCGACGCCTGGTTTGAACTGGAACGCGTCTCCGGCGCCGTCCTGGTCCTGTCGCATCTGGCCGGACCGTTGCCAGCGCTTGGGGAGCAGGCAGGCGCGCCGATCCGGGCGACCTATCTCAACTCGATCAGCGACAATCGACGCGTCTCGCTGCGCCAGATTGCGATCATGCTGCATTTGAAGGATCGCGGTGAAATTTCGCGACGGTTCAATGGCAGCCTGTTCACCAATGCCGACAGTACCTATCCCGAACTGGCCGGTGTGGCCGCGGCCTTGATCGGGTCCCTGTTCACCATGCTGGTGACGGCCTTGTTCGCCCTGCCCGTGGGCGTCTTGGCGGCGGTCTATCTCGAGGAATTTGCCCGCAAATCGCGTCTGACCAGCGTGATCGAGGTCAATATCAATAATCTCGCCGCGGTCCCGTCCATCATTTTCGGTCTGCTCGGCGCGTCGGTCTTTCTGAATACGTTCGGATTGCCGCGATCGGTGCCCTTTGTTGGCGGACTGGTCCTTGGCCTTCTGGTCCTGCCGACGATCATTATCGCGTCCCGTGCGGCCCTGCGGGCGGTGCCACCATCGGTGCGGGATGCCGCTTTGGGACTGGGCGCCTCGCCGACCCAGGCGGTGTTTCATCATGTCCTGCCGCTGGCCGCGCCCGGTATTCTGACGGGCGCCATTATTGCGATGGCCCGCGCGTTGGGCGAGACGGCACCCTTGCTGCTGATCGGCATGGTCGCCTTTATCAGCGAGGTCCCCGCCTCGCCTAATGATGAGGCGACGGTGTTACCGGTGCTCATTTATAAGTGGTTTTCTGGCGCCGAACGTGCTTGGGAGCCGATGACGTCAGCCGTGATCCTGATCCTGCTGACCGTCCTTGTAGCCATGAACCTGATCGCCGTGATCTTGCGGCGGAGGTTTGAGCGGAGATGGTAGAGATGGCCGACACAGCCCACAATCAGGACGGATTTGCCGATAGTGGCGGCGCCATAGGCGGAGCCAAGATCGAGTGCCGCAATATCAATGTTCATTATGGCGACAAACCCGCCATTCAGAACATCTCCATGAAGATTCAGGACAAGGCCGTGACCGCCCTGATCGGCCCCTCCGGCTGTGGCAAGTCCACATTCCTGCGTTGCCTGAACCGGATGAATGACACGATTGAGGACGCACGCGTCGATGGCCAGATCCTGATGGATGGTGTCGACATCAATGCCGGCGAGATCGACCCGGTTCTGATCCGATCAAAAGTCGGCATGGTGTTTCAGAAACCCAATCCGTTTCCGAAATCGGTCTATGACAATGTCGCTTATGGGCCGCGCATTCACGGGCTCGCCGCGAGCAAGGCCGAGCTGGACGAGATTGTCGAAGTCTCTCTGCGCAAGGCCGGCCTGTGGGATGAGGTGAAGGACCGGCTGACGGCCATCGGGACCAGCCTGTCGGGCGGTCAGCAGCAACGTCTGTGCATTGCCCGCGCCATTGCGATCAGCCCGGAAGTCATCCTGATGGACGAACCCTGCTCGGCGCTGGATCCGATTGCAACGGCGCGGATTGAGGAGCTGATTGATGAATTGCGGATGCGCTATTGCATCATCATCGTCACCCATTCGATGCAACAGGCGGCGCGGGTCTCGCAGCGCACGGCCTTTTTCAATCTCGGCGAAATGGTCGAGTTTGGCGACACAGAAATGATCTTCACCAATCCGGCGCAGCAACGCACGCAGGATTACATTACCGGTCGATTTGGATAGGACGCATGGTGACAGGACCTCAACATATTGTCAGTGCCTTTTCCGAAGAGCTGGATCAGCTCTCGGCCGACCTGCTGCGCATGGGCGGACTGGCGGAAGCGATGATCCGGGACGCGTCACGCGCCGTCGTGACTCGCGACATTGCCCTGGCCGAAACCGTGATCGAGCGCGATCTGGAAATGGACCGGCTGGAGCGCGAAGTCGAAGGCAAGGCGGTGCGCATGCTGGCCCTGCGCCAGCCCATGGCGGCGGACCTGCGCAATGTCATCGCCGCGATCAAACTGTCCGGCGGCATCGAACGGATTGGCGACCTCGCCAAGAATATTGCCCGGCGCAGCATTGCGGTGGCCAATGAAGACAATCGCACCGCGCTGCGCGGCATTGAACGCCTCGGCCAGGCGGTGTCCCGGATGTTGCAAGTCTCCCTCGATGCCTATGCGCGCCGTGATCCGGTCGCCGCACTTGGTGTCCTCGATCAGGATGATGACATAGACAGCCACTATAACAGCCTGCTCCGCGCCATGCTGCGATTCATGGCGGAAGAGCCGGATCAGATCGATGCGCGATCAAACTTCATTTTTATCGTCAAGAATCTCGAACGCATTGGTGACCATTGCACCAATATTGCCAAAGTCGTGCACTTCATTGCGACGGGACAGCGCGTTGGTGATGCAGAACGCACCCCAAGCCCACAGCCAGAGTAAGGATGCTGGATCATGAAACCCTTTATTGTCATTGCGGAAGACGAAACAGCGGTCTCTGAATTGCTGCGCTACAATCTCGAGTCAGAAGGCTATGAAACTGCCATCGCGAATGATGGCGACGAGGCCATGCTGCTGCTCGATGAGCGTATCCCGGATCTGATGCTGCTCGACTGGATGCTGCCAAAGATTTCCGGCATCGAGATTTGCCGGCGCGTTCGCACGCGGCAGGAAACGGCCAATCTGCCCATCATCATGCTGACCGCCCGAACCGAGGAAGCCGATCGCATTCGCGGCCTCGAAACCGGTGCAGATGATTATGTCACCAAGCCCTTCTCGACCAATGAGCTGATGGCGCGGGTCAAGGCTGTGCTGCGCCGCATTCGACCCGCCCTGATGGATGACAAGATCCGCGTCGGCGATATCGAGATTGATCGCACTACGCACCGCGTCACCCGCGCCGCCAAGGACATTCACCTTGGGCCGACCGAGTTCCGCCTGCTGGAATATTTCGCGCAGCATCCGGGCCGTGTCTTTTCACGCGAACAATTGCTGGATGGCGTCTGGGGCTCGGACGTCTATGTCGAAGCCCGTACGGTTGACGTGCACATTGGACGCCTGCGCAAGGCACTGATGAGCCAGGGCGGTCCCAATCCGATCCGCACCGTACGCTCAGCCGGATACTCGCTGCGCACAGACTAAAATCCGGCCCAACGGACCAAAGAAAAAGGCCGCGACAGTCTCCGACAAAGTCGGGCCGTCGCGGCCTGTTCTATTCGAGGACGTTGAATCAGCCTTCTGTTTCAGCCGTTTCCATTGCGGCGCTGTCTTCGCCCTCACCTTTCAGATAGGTGTCCAGGAATGTGACATAGGCTTCAGAGGCCGTGATCCGGTTCTCCTTGCGCAGGAAGCCATGGCCCTCATCCGGGAACAGGACGTATTCGACATGGACGCCATTGTCGCGAATGGCGGCGACCAGTTCGTCACTCTCGACCTGCAGCACGCGCGGATCATTGGCGCCTTGCACGACGAGCATTGGCTTGGTCACATTCTCCGCATGGAAGAGCGGTGAGATTGCACGGTGCCGATCCGCATCAGTCGCTGGATCCCCCATCTCGTCATACAGCGCTTCGCGGAAGGCGGCCCACCAGTCCGGAATGGACTGCAAGGTGCGGACCCAGTTCGTGACGCCGAAAATATTCACACCGACTTCAAACTCTTCCGGATGGAAGGTCAGAGCCGCTGCCGTCATGAACCCGCCATAGGAACCACCCATGACGCCAACCTTGTCGCCATCGACCCAGTCAAGGCTGCGCAAGTAATGCCCGGCCTCGACAATGTCGCGCAGATCTTCTTCTCCATGGCGTTTGTCATCCATGTGGAAGAAGGTTTTGCCATAACCGGAAGAGCCGCGATTATTCGCGCCGTAAACGGCATAGCCATGGTTCACGAGGTGCTGCACCAGCGCGCTGTAGCCGCGCGTGGTCTGACCGCCAGGTCCGCCATGCACAAAGACAATGGCAGGAACCGGGTTTTCTGCAGAGGCCTGTTTCGGCTTGTACATGATGCCAGGAATGACGACGCCGTCCGAAGCTTCAAACCGCTCGACCGTCGCGGTGACCAGGTTGGCCTCGTTGATGTCGGGATTGATCGCATCGGTCAGCCGTACGGCTTCACCGCCCAGCTCCGTCATGTACAGGTTGAACGGCGACGTATCCGTATTCACACCAAAGGCGATTTTCGATTCATCGCGTGAGAAGCGGATCTGGCCCAGCTCGCCTTCTGGCACACCATTCAGCACAACATCTTCACCGGTTTCGGTATCGCGAATGGTCAGGTCGGTCAGACCGTCCGCATTGATCGCGTGCACGCGATACTTGCCGCTTGGCGAATAGAAAACAAAGCTGACATCCCAGTCGGCTTCGATCAGCGGGGCTTTCTCGCCGGTCTCAAGATCATGCGTCCAGGCCTGGTTGAACTCACCAAACTCATTCGTGCTGTAGATCAGCTTGTTTTCATCTGGCGTGAAATCATAGGTGCCATGGGCGACATTGCCTTCATGCGCAGTGACCAGGACAGGTTCCGGCGCATCTGCAGACAGGTCGACCACATAAACATCGGAATCTGCACTGGTGCGCGGTTTGTCGAGCGCCAGATAGCGGCCGCTATCGCTGAGCGCGCCAGGCTGGAAGCCTGGATTCTCGAACACCATTGTGGTGCTGTAATCCGCGGGGTCGACCGAATAGAGATCGAAGTTCGCGGAGTCGCGGCCATTATGCCAGACATAGAAGACTTCATTATCGCCGCGCCAGCCGCCGAAAAAGGCTTTCACCTCATCCCCCGGCGTGACATCGACCAGCGTGCCATCCAACTCGACCACATAGATATGATTCAGTTCATTGCCGCCCTGATCAGCTGAAACGATGATCCGATCATCGGTCGGAAAGAAGGATTGGGCAAAATGTGCGTCTGTTTCAGATGCGGTCAGCTGGGTGACAGATCCATCGCCGCTCAGCGCGATCGCATTAAACACGCCGCTGCCATCGGAATGGCCGAGCACCTTGCTGTCATCGCTGGACCAGGCAAAGCCGCCGCCATTGGCCAGCCCGAAACTGGTGGTCTGGAAAAAGGCTTCGGCAGAATAGGTCTCGAACGCGACTTTTTCCATCACCGCTTCGACTTCAGTCTCCACGGTTTCTTCAACCACTGGCGGCGCGTCTGCGACCACTGGATCCGTTACAATATCGCTGGTATTCACGCATGCCGCTGACAGGGCCAACGCGGATGCGCCCATCATGAATTTCCACATTTTTGAAGTTCCCTCAAATTTTAATTATGGTTAACCGTAGCAGTCGAGGGCGTGGTTGGCGAGCCTAAACAGACTCGCTGACCCGCAGGCCCGCGACCCGGCTAATCGCAGCGTCAGCCTCGGTCATAATGCGGTCGACAATGTCTTTGACGGGCAGGATGTCCTTAACCCCACCGGCGGATTGACCCATGGCAAAACAGGATTTGCTGGCATCGAGTCGCGCTTCGTCCGTGACCCCGCCAATGCCGCCAATCACGTCGGTCTGGACCGACAGGGCCGCCTGCATCGGGAAGGCCTGAATCGCGTCAGGTCGGCGTTCCCAATCAAGGATGTACTCATTCGTGCGGCACCGCATCGGCTTGCCCGAATAGCAACGGGTCCGCGTCGTATCCGTGTCGCCAGCACCGACGACCGTCTCCTTGTAGGATTGCGCAGCATGCGCTTCCGCCGATGCGATGAATCGCGTTCCCATCCAGACTCCCACCGCGCCCAGTGACAGTGACGCCGCAAGGCCGCGGCCATCATAGATTCCGCCCGCGGCGACGACCGGTATGTTCACCGCCTCGACCGCTTGTGCGACCAAAGGCAGTGTTCCGACCAGGCCGGTATGCCCGCCGCCCTCCCCGCCTTGCAGGATGACTGCATCGCAGCCCGCCTGTTCCGCCTTGACCGCATGCTTGACCGCCCCGCCGACGACCATGACCTTCACGCCGGCATCCTTGAGCCGTTTCATGATTGGCATCGGGACGCCCAGCCCGGCGACAAAACTGTCAGCGCCGCCCTCAATGATCACATCGACGCTTTTTTCGAGGCTGCCCGGATCGGCCGCTAGTAGGTCGACCCCGAAAGGCTTGTCGGTCAGCTCCTTCACTCGGGCCATTTGTGCAGCGATGAAATCTGGCGAGGTTCCGGCCATGCCGAGCACGCCATAGCCGCCCGCATTGCTCATCGCAGCGGCGACTTCCGCATAGGAAACGCCCCCCATTCCCGCCAACATGATCGGGTGTTTTATGCCTAAAAAGTCGCAAAGCGGGGTATGAATGCCCATGATTTCCTCCAAATTCAGTGCCTGATAGGAGCGCAACCTTGCGGTAAGACAAGGCATGCCCGCGCGGAAATCGGGCGGTTTCTGGGCTTTTACAGTTAATCTCTGACTTTTGTCGCCGATTCCCGTATCATAAGCGGTGCCGATGAAGGCTTATCTTCTAGAGGGGAAGAAAAAATGAGCACAAAACTTTGGATCGCCGCGCTTGCGGCTGCCGGTCTGGCGGCATGTAACGCGGCTGAAGAAGCTGCCGACACGACCACGGATGCGGCCTCGGACGCCATTGAAGCAACTGTGGATGCCGCTGAAGACGCCACCGACGCGACTGTCGAAGCGACGTCTGATGCAGTGGACGCGGCTGAGGATGTGGCTGAAGATGCTGCCGATGCGGCTTCAGATGCTGCTGATACGGCAGAAGACGCGGTCACGGATGCCGTTGATGCGGCAGAAGACGCCGCCAGCGACGTTGCCGACACAGCGGAAGATATGGCGAGTGATGCCATGGACTCTGTCGAGGACGCCGTCACGGACGCCATGGACGATGTCGAAGACGCCGCTGAAGAAGCGACCGACCAGTAAGGTGGTATGAGCTTGCGGACACGTCTCCGTTAGAAGGACGGAGCAGCATCGCAAACTCCAAAACATCAGGCCCGCAGAGCACTCTGCGGGCCTTTTTTATACGCGAGTCCATCAAACAGGACAGTCACGCCCTGGCGTGCTAGTCACGCCGTATGACGGTGCGTTCGGATCTGGTACTTCTATTCAAGTCCCTGCGATGGATGGCCGGCTCGCTCCTCATCTGCGGTGCGAGTGCCTGCGCCAATGGTGTCACGGATTCCATCCATGCGATACCAGACTCAGATATCGCAACGCGGCCAAACATCGTGCTGGTTCTGTTCGAAGATATGAGCCCGCGAGTCGGGAGCTTCGGCGATCGCATCGCCCACACGCCAAATCTTGACCGGATCGCCGCTGCAGGCATCCGATACACAAACGTGTTCACGACGTCCGGCGTATGCGCCCCCAGTCGCGCCGCCTTGATGACCGGTCGATACCAGCAGACGATTGGCGCACAACATATGCGGACCATGGCGCCAGCGGGCGGCACAGGTGGCGGTCCGCAAGGGTATTTCGCCGTGCCACCGCCACATATCAAAGCCTTCCCGGAGCTGTTGCGATCGGTCGGCTATTATACGTCCAACAATTCGAAGACTGATTATCAGTTCGGCCAGCCCTTCACGATCTGGGACCGGTCGGCGCGGGGCGCGGACTGGTCACAACGAGCGCCCGGCCAGCCATTCTTCCATATGGTCACGTTCTTCAACACGCATGAAAGCGCCATCTGGCCCGTGGACATGGAGAAAACGCCTGCCAATGAAGCGTTTTATGGTCTGGTGTCTCGCAATCGTCTGGCCTTCAAAGATCGGGAGGCACGGACCGATCCAGACGCGGTCAGCGTGCCGCCCTATCTGCCGGACACGCCCCTGGTTCGGCGCGATATCGCCACGCACTATGACAATATCGCCTTTACCGATGCCGCATTGGGGGCGCTGTATGACCGGCTCGATCAGGAAGGGCTTCTTGCCAATACGATCTTCATCGTCAGCAGCGATCACGGAGATGGTCTGCCCCGGATGAAACGGTCGCTCTATGATAGCGGACTGCATGTCCCCATGGTCATTCGGTATCCCGATGGCCGCGGGGCTGGCACCGTAAATGACGAGCTGATCAGTTTTGTCGATCTCGCGCCCACCATCCTGTCCTGGGCCAAAGCCCCGTACCCGGACCATCTGGCCGGCTTTGACTTTGAAGGCGATGATCGAGATCGCCCGCGCGACTATGTCTATGCCGCCCAGGATCGCATGGATTTCGATCCGAACCACCGGCGCGCTGTCAGGGATGCGCGGTTCAAACTGATCCAGAATTTTTCGCCGGGAGATCAGTATTTCATTCCACTGGCCTTCCGCGATGTGCAGCCGACCATGCAAGAGCTCTGGAAAGGGTTTGAGACGGGAACACTGCCAAAGGCTGCGAAACAATTGTTTGATCGTATTCCGGACCTACAGCTCTATGATGTCGCATCTGATCCGCACGAAATCATAAACCTGTCTGACGATCCCGAACATGCTGCGACCGTCACGCGCCTGAAAACCGTTCTGGACGAATGGATGCGCGCGCATCCTGACATGTCCAGCATTCCCGAAGGCGACATGATCCAGGCCATGTGGCCGGATGGCGTCCAACCGATCACGGCGATGCCCATCCTGACCGTGACCGAGTATGAGGGGCGCCGGCTTGCCGCGTTGAGGTCAGCCAGCGACGGCGCTTCGATCGGATATCGGCTTGGCGCCGCATCGGAGGAATGGCGCCTTTATACTGATCCCTTTCACCTGCCCGAGGGCACCCGCGTGCAGGCAAAAGCCATCCGATACGGCTTCATGGAAAGCGAAATTGCCACATTCGATCCAAGCGAATGAGATGCCGGCAAATCAGCCCCCGATCTAGAATATCGCGTAACCGCCATCAATGATCAGCGTCGTGCCGGAATGATAGCGTGAGGCATCACTGGCCAGATAGACGGCCATGCCGCCAAAATCCTCTGGCTCGCCCCAGCGCCGGATCGGCACACGGGTGATGACCTTGGTCGTGAACACATCATTGTCCTGCGCGCCGGCTGTCATATCCGTCGCGATCCAGCCCGGCAGAATGGAATTCGCGCGAATGCCATAGCGGCCGTACTCAGCCGCAATGCCGCGCAGCATGGAGGGCAAGCCACCTTTAGTCGCGGCATAGGCCTGATTGCGCGCGGCGCCCTCAATGCCGGCCAGTGACGCAACGCCGACGACAGAGCCGCCGGGATCGCCGGCCTTGGCCCGTTCGGTCATGTGTTTGACGCTTTCCCGCAGGGTCCAGAAGGCGCCATCCAGATTGACGGCCATATTCTTGCGCCAGGTCTCGGTCGTCATCTCAGCAAAGCTGGGCGCGCCAAAACCGACCCCGGCATTGGCGAAACAGCTATCAATCCGGCCCATGGACGAGACCACGTCTGCGGTCGCATCGACCACAGCCTGCTCGTCCGCGACATCGACCGCCCAGGCTTTCACCTCGCCGGTGCCGAGGCCGGACAGTTTCTCGACCGCGGCTTCATTCGCCGCCGACTTACGGCCCCAGACGGCGATGCTGGCATTAGACGCCGCCAGCGCTTCGGCCATGCCAAGACCAATTCCGCGATTTCCCCCGGTGACGAGGGCGACTTTGCCGCTCAGATCAAAAGGCGCATATGCCATTGGCTGGTTCTCCATGATTTACCTGCCCCTTCAGTCGAGGGCGTAACCATAGGGAAAGCAAACGCTTATTCGGGATTGTTTGAAGGCCGCGGCGCGGGCGGGGTCAGACGGACTAGTGCAACAGCACGATCCGCTTGCGTTTCTGGTCCAGCTGGACCCGAAAATGCTCCAGCAAATCCATGCCCATGACCATCATCGGTTCTTCCTGGAAACCCAGCGTGCTGAACATTTCGGTCTCGAAGACAGGAATGGTGAATTTCGAGATATGATTCTCGCCAAAATGCAGCCTGCGGAAATTGTACAATTTCACACTGTTTCGCTCGAGGTCGCTGCCGAGGAGATCCTGTTCTTCCTGGATACGCGGGACCCCCCGCGCGCGCTCGGCAAAGCGTCGATTGACGAAGCTGACGCTGGCGCCAGTATCGATCAGCGCCTTGCCCCGCACCCCATTGATCCGCACGGGAATGAAGATCAGACCTTCATGATCGATGTAGCTGATCGTGCTGCGCCGCGCGTCGCGCACAAATTTAGGATAGCCGGTATAAAGCTCAACCCGGTCATTCTGGAAATCAAAGTCGATCACCGAATTCTGAAACATCGAGGTCGGCAGAATATTCTGTTGCACCGGAAACGCGTCGACCGTGTTCACCGCCACGCGCAAACCATACCAGGACCTTGCGCCAGCGCGGAGCGAGTCAATCTCGGTGACCGGGAACAGGCGCTGGCCGCCAATGCCCAGCACGCGGGTCTCAAGCGGTTCATCTGCTGGTAATTCGGAGGTCAGAAAATCATCATCAATCAGCGCGATCGTCGCGCCCGTATCCAGTAAGGCTGGCGTCTGCTGGCCATTGATCGTCACGGTTGTGATCGGCCAGTTATGCTCATTCTCCTGCAGCCAGAGCGTCTCGCGTTCGGTCGCCTGCGCCGGTTGCAATGCGACGGTCACAAGCAACAGGCCGAGGCCCGTCAGAATGGCTTTCATCATAAAATCAATTGGCAACTTGTTCGGGGCCATTCCGGTAGTATGCCACAAATGTGACGAATTGCGAAAACTTGTTGGCCGCCGCCACGATGATCAGCGCTGCAGGATGATCCGCTTGCGCTTGCGATCGATCTGCAGCCTGTAATGCGATAGCAGATCCATACCGATCACCATCATTGGCGCCTCTTCAAACCCCAGCGCGGCGAACAGCTCGGTTTCCAGCACCGGAATGCTGAAATCGGTAATCTTCTTATTGCCAAGCTGCATCTTCTGAAACTTGAACACTTCAAGCGCATTGCGATTAAGGTCGCTGCCGCGAATCTCCTGCGCTTCCTGTACGCGGTGGATCCCTTTCGCATCTTCGGCAAAGTGCGAATTGATGAAGGTCACGGTCGAACCGGTATCGATCAGGGCATGGCCGCTGACACCATTAATGCTGACCGGAATGAAGATCAGGCCGTCATGATCGAAATATTTGATCGCATTGCGCGTTGCGCCCCGAACACGTTTCGGGTGGCCATCATAAAGCGACACGGTCCCGCCCGAAAAGTCGAAGTCGATGACCGCACTTTCAAACAGGGAGACCGGCAGAATATTCTCCTGCACCGGAAACGCGTCCACCAGATTGACGGCGACCCGCAGATCCTGCCAGGCCTGCACACCAGCGCTCAGCGATGAGACATTCGTCACCGGCAAGACGCGATTGCCACCTATGCCCCGCACCTGAGTTGCGTGAGGACTTGCCTTTGCCTTGTCATAGGCCAGAAGGTCGTCATCGATCAGCGCAATCGTGGCCCCGGTATCGAGCAAGGCACGGCTGGTCTGACCGTTGATGATGATCGGCGTGATCGGCCAGTTCCGGTCATGGTCGAGCAGCGTCAACGTCTGGCGCTCTGTGGCGTGCGCCGGCTGAACCAGCATACCGACGCAGACCAATATGAGCCCCGCGATCGCGGCCTTCATGCTCTTTCCAACCAGTGAACCCAGATGTGTCATTCATCAATTATGACACATTTGTGACAGCTTAGGCAAACACCTCGCTGTTGACCGCATTCCGCAAGGGTTTTCCGTCCAGAAAGTACTGCAGATTCTCAAGGAAAACCCGGTCCGTTCGCACTTGCGAGCCCATGGTCAGGGCTGAGATATGCGGCGTAAGAGTGATATTCGGATGGGTCCAGATCGGACTGTCCTCGGACAGGGGTTCCTCCCGCACAACATCAAGATAGGCCTGGGCCGGCCTGCCGGCGTCCAGGGCGGCGAACAAGGCCGCTTCATCGACCAGACCGCCGCGCCCGACATTGATCAACAAGCTTCCCGGCTGCATCTGCGCGAACAAGGCAGCATCCGCGAAATCCTCAGTCGCCTCAGTTAAAGGCAGGCATAATAGGATCACATCAGCATCGGCGATCTCTGCTTTTGCCTGGTCCTGCGTGATCACGCGGTCTGCGGCGTCAGAGCTTGCCACGTTTCGTCGAATCCCGGTGACGTCTGCTCCCAGCGCCCGCAAGCGGCGACCACAGGCCTGTCCAATCGCGCCAAAGCCGAATATCAGCCATTTTGATCCGGCCATTTCGCGAAATGGGAGACGGGTCCAGTTCCTGGCCACCTGCGCCTGACGCCTGCCCCGTCCATCCTGAAAGAAATCGAGTCCGGCCCAAAGGACCCATTCGGCAATCGCTTCAGATTGTTCATGACTGCCGCTGAACAGCTCTGCCTTTTTGCCTGTCGCCTGGATCATTGGATGCTCTGTACCCGCCGCAGAGGACTGAAACCATTCCAGTTTTTCAAATCCCATCAGCGTTTGGAAATAAGTCATAACCGACGGACTAAAATACGCATCCTGGGTGCCGAAAGCGATGGCAGCGTCTGCCTCACTCTCGCCCCACGGATGGTTCAAATGTCCATCATCATCAAGGACGAGGGGCGAAATGCGATCAGAAAAAGGCTTCAGCGCATCTTCGATCCGGGCAAAGGATTTTGCATGAATCAACAATTGCCGCATCGATCTGTCCTCCTGGCAGCCTGTCTGTTGGGTCTGTCTGTGTTGCCAGCTCTGCCCGCCAATGGCCAGAGCCGGGTGCCGTCTCAGGACTATTATCGCGACGTCACCGCGCTGGCCGAAGTTCTGGG
>JBCCZH010000015.1:0-18595 GCA_039188075.1 Pseudomonadota bacterium | reverse complement strand
CGACCTCCGCATTACGAATGCGATGCTCTACCAGCTGAGCTAACGCGGCCAACCAAAGTCGAGGCGCTCCCATACCGGGCGCGCTGCGATTTCGCAAGCAAAACATGTCAGTCTTGAGGTGCGCTAATCCTCGCTCGGGGCATAGTCCAGCGGGGGCGTGACGACCTCTGTGCGCGGCGCTTTCGGCGCGGTTTGACCCGCGGCTCCCGGCGCCGGCAAGGCGACCGGGCGGCTGGCATCCAGTTCCCGCTCGGATCGTTCATAGCGCGGATGGACCAGCTTGCCGGCATCGCCAAAGGCATAGACCAGGCGCGACCAGTCGGCCGGGCCATATTGAAAGGCGCCGCCGCGGGGATCGATGTCCGACCATTCCTGCTCGCGCGCAGCGGTCACGGCCATCCGGCCCCAGCGCTCGGCTTCGGTCAGATCGCCATAGCCGCGCAAGGCTTTTTCGAGGAGCAGGCAAAGGCGCGCCGTCGGCTTCTCTTCGACCAGAAGCGCCAGCGCCTTGACCGCGCTCAACCAGTCGCGATCGCGCATGGCGAGGTCGGCTTCAAGAATGCGACTCTCGCGATGATCCGGATTGGTGGCGATCAGGGCGCGCAAACGCTCGGCAATCAGCTTCGGGGTGGCATTGTCGTCAAAGCGCTGCAGCAATTGCGCCAGGGCCGGGTGCGGACGCGCTTTCCAACCGAGTTCGAGAACACCTTGCGCGGCCTTGATCTTATTGTCGATCATCAGCTGCCGGGCGCCATGCCAGGCAGCCGGCGGGAAAGATGGCGCGGAACGGATGGCGTCGGCCAGCAGGCGTTGGGCTTCCTTGCGTTCGCTGTGCTGCAAGGCGGCGGCCTGAGCAGTGTAGAGCACGGCGCGACGACGACGCAGGCTTTCGCCGCTAATCTGTCCGCGCTTTTCGCCGGTGGCGAGCGTGGTCAGGGCGGCGCTCCAGTTTCCGGCGGCGACCTGGCTGTCAAACAGGGCGTTGAATGGCCAGTCGGCGCCGGACTTCAGTTCCAGGGCTTCCCGGGCGCGGGCTTCGGCCGAGATCGCATCGCCGCGCGCACTGGCGGCAGAGGCGGCGCCGCGCAAGCCGGCCAGCTGGCCGCCCGGCAATCGGGCCAATTGGCCCCAGGCTCGTTCGGCGCCGGACCAGTCATCAGAGATTTCGGCGGCCCGGGCTTCGAGCAACAGTTTCAGACGGTCATCTTCGGCGTGCTGCGCAGCTTTCTTGGACAGTTTCTTGGCGAGGGCCGCATCGCCCGCCTCTGCCGCCAGCAGGCCTTCGGCGAGGGCGCGATTCGCGGCCTTGGTCTTGGACGCACGACGCGACTTGGTGAACCGGTGCGGCAGGGTAACCAGGCCGGTCAATAGCGACCAGACCAGTGCCAGCGCGGCGCCGACCAGCAGTATGGCGAGCAGGGCCCAGACAATCTCAAACTCGTAGATCGTGCCATTGCCGAGATCGAGCATCAGCCCACCCGGCAGGCGCGACGCCCACAAGACAAACACGCCAGCCAGGACGATGAGAAGTACGATCAAGAATAGAATGATCATCAACGATCTTCCGCAATCATGGTGAGGCGCAAGGCCTCAAGTGTCTGTTCCAGTAACAGTCGGTCTTCGGCATTATTCAACCAATCTGTGAAGACAGCCTGAACATTCTCATCCGTAGCACGGATTTGTTCAATGGAATCAGATAACTCACCTTGCTCCAGCATTGTCTCGGCACGCCCGAGCTGATCCCCCGGAGTCTCTTCGCCGGCCTGGCGCACCTGAATGCCATCGCCGAACAGGCTGCGCATCCAGCTTGATCCGGTGCCTTCGGCCTCGGCCGCGGCGTCCAGGGCCCGACCCTTGAGGGTTGGGAAGCGCTGGCGCAAATCTGACAGGGTCGGCACCGCTTTCGGGGCAATCGACGTCAGGCGCGACACTGCATCATTGCCAGGCATGGCCGCCGCCAGTTTCTGATGTGCCGACAGGAAAGGGCGACCGCGCCGGGCCGCCGCTTCAATCGCAGAGAGGGCCAACGCCGCTTCGGTCCGGGCATTGGAGGCGCTGGCCGCGCTCAAACTCTCTGAACTGGCTTGCGTCTCCAGGTCTTCGACGCGGGTTTTCAAACTCTCCAGAGCGATATTGTAGGTTTCCAGTTGCGTGACCAGAGCGTCCTCGAGCGACATGACCCGTGCCGTCAGTCCTGACAGGTCAGGTGCCGCGGCATCATCGCCGTCGCCATCACCGGTGTCCGCGAGGCTGGCAACGCGGGCACGCTGCAGCATGGAGATATCAGCTTGCAGCGTCTCAATCTCGGTCCGCAGGTTGCGCAAGTCGGCGCTGGTGCGCGTGCGATCGGCAGACAGGCTGTCCGCGCGAGATTGAAGGGTCGCAATGTCGGTGCTTAGGGTCGCGGTCTCGCTGCGATCTTCGCTGAGCCCGGACTGGACGGCGTTCAGATCGGATTGCACGGTTGCAAGCGGACCGGATCCGGGTTTGAAGCCAGGGATAAATCCGGCGGTCGCGGCGGCGAGGGTAAAGCCGCCCAGCGCGAGCAGGAATACAAGACCAAAGGCGACCCAGCCGGGGCCGCTGGAGATGGATTTTTCTGGCGGGTCCTGGCGCTCGGCAGGTTCGAATTCGGCATCGATCGGCGCCGCGTCATCCGAGCGCGGCGGAAGCGGTGTGTCTGACATGTCCAAACCTCCGATCTAGTGAGTCGTGTGAAGTGTATATTGTGTCGGTTCAGGCCGAAAGTGTGGCGAGCGCGCGGGTCAGGGCGCGCATCAACCCGGCTTCATTCGGCGCATCCGCGAGAAAAGGGGGCGTCGGCACGACATTGGCGAGCGACTGAGCAGCCTGGTCTGAAATGGCGACCAGGGTCCAGGCCTTCAAGTCGCCTGGTTCCACAAGATCAGCCATCGCTGCGGCACCTTTGGCGGAATGCACCAGCATAATCGCTGGTGTGTCGCTGGCAATGAGCTCAGCGATCTCCGTGGGCAGGAACTCCGCCGGGCGCATTGTGTAAAGTGGCGCAAAGAGCGTCCTGAAGCCCAGGTCTGTGAGCGTTCGCTTGAGCGTGCCTGTCGCCGCTTCGTTCGCCACGTGCAGTAAAGGGTTCTCAGTCGGACGCGTGTGTTTTGCAATGAAATGCGCCAGATCGACAGCGTTGCCCGCTGACTCGCGAATGTCCGAAAATCCCGCAGTCTTGGCGGCTTCCGCGGTCGCTGGGCCGACACACCAGGCGGTGAGCGATCGATCGGCCCGCTGCGCCGCGTAGACGCGCACACCATTGGCGCTGGTAAAGACCAGGCCCGCCAGGGACTGTATGTCGGGCAATGCGACGTCAGACTGTTGTTCGAGCGCCAGCGCTGGCGCGCGTATGACGGTCAGGTCTCGATCTTCAAGCTGCGCGACGGTGGCGCTGGCGCCAGGTTCGGCGCGGGTGACGATGATCGGGATGGATTCAGCAGACATAGACGGCGTTTAATCCGTGAAGACCGGCAGATCGCCGCCGGCCTGGTCGCGGATATTCTGCGCCAGGGCTGTGCCGAGCGCCGCAAGATCCGCAAGCGAGGTTGAGATCAGAGCTTCCGCCCGGGCGCTCCATTTGGTCTGTCCGTCCGGGGTCAGCACTTCGCCGCGCAAATGCCAGGTGCCATCCATCGCGCTGAGTTGCGCAGCCATCGCCGTTCGGCAGGATCCGTCGAGCTCCGCCAGAAAGGCGCGTTCGGCGGTGGCCATCGCGCGTGTAGCCGGGTGATCGATCCGGTTCAGTGTCTCACGCAACGGATCAGTGAGGTGGTCCTCACGGGCAGCGACTGCGATGATGCCTTGTCCCGCCGCGGGCAGGATGTCCTTGAGGGAAACCGGCGTTGCGAGATGGTCCAGTCCGAGCCGTTTCAGGCCGGCCATGGCGAGGAAGGTTGCGTCCGCCTCGCCGCGTTTCAGTTTTTCGATCCGGGTTTCCACCCGGCCGCGAAACGGCACAACCTTCAGGTCGGGGCGCAAGGCCAGGGCCTGTGATTCGCGGCGCAGGCTGGCGGTGCCGAGTGTGGCGCCTTCGGGCAGGTCTTGCAGGCGTTGAATGCCCGTGGTGGTGAGAAACCCGTCGCGTGGATCGACTCGTGCGGGATAGGCCACGAGGGCTTGTCCATCGGGCAAGATGCTCGGCACGTCTTTCAGACTATGCACGCCAATCTCCACCTCGCCTTCATCGACGGCGCGATCAATTTCGCGGGTGAACAGGCCCTTGCCGCCGGAATTGATCAGACGTTCGGAGGTCAGCTGGTCGCCTTTGGTGGTGAAAGGGACAATCTCGCCTTTTAGCGCGCCGTCGCTGGCCTGTTCGATCTCGCGGGCAATCAGCTCGGCCTGGTACAAGGCCAGAGGCGATCCGCGTGTTCCGATTCGAACCGGCTGAGGGGCTTTCATTCTGTCACCTTTCCTGAGATGAGAGTCAGCTAAGGATGATGCGGGTGACGCGCAAGCAGATCCGAACAGGAGGGACATTATGCGGCACTATCTTTTGGCTCTGGCGGTATTCTGCGCGGGCTGCGGCTCGGCAAGTGAAAATTCGCCCGAATCGAAACGGAGCTTTTTGATCGGCGAGACGCCGATCTCGCGTTGTATGAATCTGGGCAGTGCCCTGGAAGCGCCAAGCGAAGGCGAGTGGGGCTATGTCATTCGCCGCGTGGATCTGGAGCGTCTGAAAGAGGCGGGCTTTGACACGATCCGTTTGCCGGTTCGCTGGTCGGTCCATACGGATCTGGACGCGCCTTACACGATTGAGCCGACCTTCCTGGCGCGGGTCGACGAAATTATGGGTTGGGCCGAGGAGATTGGCCTGCAGATCATCGTCAATGTGCATCATTATGATGCGATGAATGAAGACCCGGACACGCATGAGCCGCGCCTGGAGGCGATCTGGGATCAGCTGTCGACCCATTTCATCGCGGCGCCGGAGACGGTGATCTTTGAGACGATCAATGAACCTCATACCAATATGACCACCGCCCGTACGGATGCGTTGAACAAGCGTCTTCTGGCGCGGTTGCGGACAGAGCATCCCGATCGCTGGATTATTTTAGGCACAGCGTTCTGGGGCAATCTCAGCGCACTGGAGGAGTCGCGGCCGGATTATGATCCACGGGTGATGTTGACCTATCATGATTATTCACCGTTTGAGTTCACTCATCAGGGGACCAGCTGGACGGATCAGACCGAGACGGGTGTGCGCTGGGGCACACGCGACGATGTCGCCGCAATGGCACGCGAGTTGGACAAGGCGCTCGATGTACAAATTCGCACGCGGATGCCCGTCTTTGTCGGCGAGTTCGGCGTTTATCAGGGCGTCCCGATTGAACAGCGCGCCCGGTGGACACGCTCGATGCGCGTTGGTTTGGAAAATCGAGGCCTCGGCTGGTGCTATTGGGATTTTGCCGGGTCACTGAAAGTCTATGATGTCGAGACCGAGTCCTGGTTGCCGGAAATCAAATCGGCTTTGCTGGACTGAGCTGGTTTTCAGCTGCGGTTGAACCGCCTATATCGCGGCCATGACTGACCCTGTGACCCTGCTTGGCATTGAGACCAGCTGCGACGAGACCGCGGCTGCCGTGCTGCGCCGCATGCCGGACGGGCGGGTCGAGATCCTGTCGGAAACCGTACGCTCTCAAATTGACGAACATGCGCCTTATGGCGGCGTTGTGCCCGAAATCGCAGCGCGCGCGCATGCTGATGTCACGGATCGGCTGGTGTCTCAGGCCTTGAAGGAGAGCGGTGTTTCCCTTGATCAGCTCGACGCAATTGCCGCGACCAGCGGACCTGGCCTGATCGGCGGGGTGATGGTTGGCATGATGACGGGAAAGGCGCTCGCCATGGCGACGGGCAAGCCTTTCATCCCGATCAATCATCTGGAAGGCCATGCCCTGTCGCCCCGCCTGGCGGAGGCCTGCGCCTTTCCATATTTGCTGCTTCTGGTCAG
Source organism: Pseudomonadota bacterium (assembly GCA_039188075.1). Classification (GTDB taxonomy): domain Bacteria; phylum Pseudomonadota; class Alphaproteobacteria; order Caulobacterales; family Hyphomonadaceae; genus Henriciella. Next base: position 12,621 of record JBCCZH010000015.1, on the reverse strand, counting down.
TGGCGGGCATTGCCAGTTCATCGCCGTGCACGGGCTTGGCGATTATCAAAGGCTCGGCACGACAATTGATGATGCCGCTGGCGAGGCGTTCGATAAGCTGGCCAAGACGCTCGGGATTGGTTTTCCCGGTGGTCCGGCGGTGGAGAAGCTGGCGCGAGACGGCGACGCGACCCGGTTCGACTTACCGCGCCCGCTGCTCAATCGCCCCGGACTGGATATGAGTTTTGCCGGCTTGAAGACCGCCGCAGCCCGGATCGTGGCGGCGGCGCCACTCGATTCACAGGGCCAGGCGGATCTTTGCGCCAGTTATCAGGCCGCGATCGCAGATTGCCTCGCCGAGAAAACACGGCGCGCGCTGGAGGTATTCAGGTCAGATATAGATGGCGACATTCGCTTGGTCGTGGCGGGCGGCGTCGCGGCCAATCAGACGATCCGGACCGCATTGAATGAAGTGGCCGGAGAAATTGGTGCCACGCTGATTGCGCCGCCTTTGCGTCACTGCACGGATAATGCGGCGATGATCGCGCTGGCTGGCGCCGAACGCTTTGCAGCGAACATGGTGCCGGAGCATGCGCAGCGTTTTTCAGCCCGCCCACGTTGGCCATTGGACGAGGCTTCGGCCTTGGCCGATCCGGTTTATGGAAGTGGGAAACGGGGCGCGAAAGCCTAGAATTTAAAGGCGGACCGCAGACGGATGCCGGCTTCGATGTCCTGATCATCCCATTGTTTGGTATCGTCCAGCTCTTCTGCGCCAATGGTCAGCTCACCACCGACCGAGATGCGCGGCGTGATGCGGAATTGCGCTTCGGCCATCATTTCTTCACGCGCCAGAGGGGAATCCTCATCGCGAGACGTCAGGTCGAGGCTGAGACTCCAGCGATCGCCATTGATCCAGGCCAGGTTGAAGGTCTTGGAGGGCGTCGATTGCCAGACAGGAGATCCGATTTGATCGCTACTGAAATTGAACTGCTGGAACCATTCCGGCTCAGCCTGTTCGGTTTCCGCAATGGTCGGCGCTGGCATGTCAGGCACGTCTTGCTGGGCCACCGCCGGAAGGGCGAGGCCGCACAGACTAGCGACAGATACCATGAGCAAACGCATTTTAGGCACTCCTATGAGCTAGATAGCAGCGAGAACGGTTAAGAGAACCTTAATTTCCAGTTATCCCTACAATTTATTGTGAGAGTGTGATTTCGACAACAACCCCCTTTGATTCCCAGTTTTGATCGAGCCGATCGTGCCAATCCTGAACATATCCGATCGCGATTTTAACTGATTCTCCGTATTCGCGGGAGGCGCCGAGGCGAAAACTCTCCGATTCCAGCCCGACTCCATCGTCCTCAGCCTGGCCGAACTCCACCGAGAATTCTGCATCAAAGGCGTCGCGATGTAGCCCGGCGCTCCAGGCGCTGTAATCACTATTGGGTAATCCATTGTCGGAACCGAGCCAGGAGGCGCCAAAGGTCCAGTCATCTTTCTCGATTCGCGTGCCCGCAGAGACGGTTTCGATTCGATCATAGGGCGCCAACAGGCTCGGATTGGAGATATCCGCGGTTGACCAGGCGAGGCCAATATCGAACCGCCAGCCGGACTCGCGCAATCGACGGGTCCCATTGAGGGCCAATTCAATCGCATTCTCCATCTCGGGTGCGAGCCCGCCAGAGCCGGCATTCGGGCGGCGATCGAGGCCATCTGCGTCCGCCGACGGCGTCAGGCTGATTCCGCCGCGCAATCCGATCAGGCGCGGCGTGGCATAAGAAAGTTTCAGACTTGGCCCGGTCAGGTCATGCCGCGTGCGCACCGTGCTCAAACCGGTCGGGTCCAGCAAGGTGCTGTCGAGCCGGGCATGCGAAAGGACCGATTTGGTGCCTTCATGAAACCGGCCGCCGACGCCCTGATCCTTACCGATGCGCAGCTCACCATACCCGCCATCGACTTGAAAATAGGCGGTTTCCAAGCGGGCGCGGGTGTCGCTGGTGTCAATCGGTGTGGCCGCTGACAGGCCCGAAAAGGCGCCAACCGGTGCCAGCGTCGCATCGCCAAACCCGCCAATCCCGCCCGGGCGTTGCGGATGATCGGCCTGCAGCCTCAGTGCCCCGCGGGCGCGTAAACGTACGCCATTTTCCAGCACCCGTTCGGTCGTGCTGATCAGAGACAGCTCGCCGAGCAGAGGTGAGACATCAAACGGCGCGTCATTGTCGGAAACCGGCGTCACAACTGTGACAGATTCCAGCTCTAACTCTGTTTCCCAAGGCGTATCAGCCTGCGCCAGCGCGGCCGTGAAGGGAAGAAAGCAGGGTGTCATGAAGGCTAAAATGCGGATCGACATAAGCGGTGTTTCATCCTTCGCGGACCTTCAGCACAAGAGCACTGGCAGGCTGAGTTTGAGGTGTTATAGAGACAGTTGATCAACAAGGTCTTGCCAACGGGAAATGACGATATGAAGGCAGTTTCAACGCTTATCGCAGCAACAGTCGGAGCGTTCGCGCTAACAGGTTGCGTGTTCGGTGGCGGCAATAATGCTGAAACTCGCGTGGTCGAGCAGATTGAAGGCGGTGCCAACCCCTATCTGTGGCGTGCCAGCCTGGACACGTTGAGCGCCCTACCGCTCGACAGCGCCGACCCGTTTGGCGGCACGATCATCTATGACTGGAAGTCGTTCGAGGGCTCCGAAGATGAGCGGATCAAGGCAACGGTCTATATTCTCGATTCGCGCCTACGCGCGGATGGGGTGAAGGTCAGCGTGTTCCGCCAAACCAATCAGGATGGCACCTGGGTCGATGCGAGCACCGATCTCGAGACTGGCATTCAGCTGGAAAATGCGATCCTATCTCGCGCGCGCAATCTCAAAGCGTCTGAACTCGACTAGATTTTACATGGATGGGGGAGGCGATGGCCTCAAGATACGATCCGCAGGCTGCGGAACCCAAATGGCGTGAAGCATGGGCTTCTGCCGAATTGTTCAAAGCCAAGACACCGGCTGAAGCGGGCGATGCCCCGAAAGCCTATGTGCTCGAAATGTTTCCGTATCCATCCGGGCGTTTGCACATGGGCCATGTCCGCAATTATGCGATGGGCGATGTTGTGGCGCGGCACAAGAAAGCCAAAGGGTATAATGTCTTGCACCCGATGGGATGGGATGCGTTCGGCATGCCGGCTGAGAATGCCGCAATGGAGAAGAACGTCCATCCCGGCGATTGGACCTATCAGAATATCGCCGCCATGAAGGCGCAATTTGAAAAGCTGGGCCTGTCGCTGGACTGGTCGCGTGAATTTGCCACCTGCGACCCGGATTATTATGGCGAGCAGCAGCGCCTGTTCCTGAAATTCATGGACAAGGGTCTGGTCTATCAGAAAAAGGCCAAGGTGAACTGGGATCCGGTCGACAATACCGTCCTGGCCAATGAGCAGGTGATTGACGGCAAGGGCTGGCGTTCTGGCGCGCCGGTGGAACAGCGCGAGCTGGTGCAATGGTTCTTCCGCATCACCGATTATGCCGAAGACCTGCTGACCGAAGTTCAGAAGCTCGACCGCTGGCCGGAAAAGGTCCGGACCATGCAGGCCAACTGGATCGGGCGATCCGAAGGTTTGCAGATGCGGTTCGAATGGGCTGGCGATGCGCCGGTGAATTTTGCTGATGGGGTCGAAATCTTCACCACCCGACCAGATACGCTCTTCGGCGCGAGCTTTATCGCATTGTCGCCGGATCATCCGCTGACGATAGAAATGGCGGATGGCAATGCCGAGCTGGAGGCCTTCCGCGCCGAATGTGCGAAAGTTGGAACGTCCGAAGCCGATATCGAGCAAGCCCCGAAAATGGGTTTCGATACCGGTTTGACCGTCAAACACCCGTTCGTCGAAGGTCAGACTCTGCCCGTCTATATCGCGAATTTCGTCTTGATGGGCTATGGCACCGGGGCGATCTTCGCGTGTCCGGCGCATGATCAGCGCGATTTTGATTTTGCCCGCAAATATGACCTGCCAATCCTGCCGGTGGTGAAGCCGTCGGACAAGGATGCCGCGTCCGCGGCCTGGGTCGCATCGGGTCAGGGCGCAGACATGGATGCGGCTTATACCGGGCCGGGTACGATCATGAATTCGGGTTTCCTGGACGGCCAGGAAATCGCCGCCGCCAAATCGCTGGCCATTGGTCAGATTGAAGACCGAACGCTCGGCCAGGGCACGGTGAATTACCGTCTGCGCGACTGGGGCGTATCCCGGCAGCGCTATTGGGGCTGTCCGATCCCGGTCATTCATTGCGACGATTGCGGCATTGTGCCGGTCCCGGAAGCGGACTTACCGGTCAAGCTGCCAGATGATGTCAGCTTCGACAAGCCGGGCAACCCGCTGGCGCATCACCCCACCTGGAAACATGTCGACTGTCCGATCTGCGGCAAGGCGTCCGTGCGGGAGACCGATACGCTCGATACGTTCAATGATTCCAGCTGGTATTTTGCGCGCTTTGCCAGCGTCGATGATCCAGCAGAACGGGCCTATTGGCTGCCGGTGGATCAATATGTCGGCGGTGTCGAACATGCCGTCCTGCATCTGCTTTATGCCCGTTTCTTCATGCGGGCGATGCGCGATGTCGGGGAAGTCGACCTGCCGAATGGCGAGCCTTTCGCTGGCCTGTTCACGCAAGGCATGGTGACGCATGAGACTTATCAGACCGATGATGGACGCTGGATTACGCCGGCAGAAGTCGAAGATCGCGAGGGCAGCCTTTGGGAAATCGGCACGGATCATTCCGTCTCCGTCGGCGCCATCGAGAAAATGTCCAAGTCGAAGAAGAATGTCGTCGACCCGGACAATATCATCGCGACCTTCGGCGCTGATACGGCGCGCTGGTTCGTGCTGTCTGACAGTCCGCCAGAGCGTGACGTCGAATGGACGCAATCAGGCGCAGAGGGCGCAGGTCGGTTCGTGCAACGGGTCTGGAGTGTGTTCAACGCGTTGAGCGCCGAATCCAGAGACGCTGCGGCCAATGACGGCGCCGCCGCCACGGATTTGCGCCGCGCCTGTCACAAGGCCGCGCATGCGGTCGACAAGGCGATTGAAGAGTTTCGCTTCAATTCGGCGATTGCGACGGTGCATGAATGGGTGAGCGTCCTGAAAAAAGCCGAACAGGGCGGCGAAGACGTGCTGGCGGCCCGTTTCGAGGGCGCGTCCATGCTGGCGCGTTGCCTGACGCCGTTCATGCCGCATCTGGCCGAAGAGTGCTGGAACATGATTGGCGGAGAGGGCCTGTGTTCAACAGCGGCCTGGCCGGACGTCGATCAGAGCCTGCTCGTCGAAGACAGCGTGACCATGCCGATCCAGGTCAATGGCAAGCGCCGGGCTGAAATCTCGGTCGCCAAGACGGCCAGCAAGGATGACATAGAAGTCACAGCCTTGGCTGAACCCGGCGTGCAGAACTTCATCGCTGACAAAACCATCAAGAAAGTGATTGTGGTTCCCGGGCGGATCGTGAATATCGTCATATGATGAAACAGATCGCGATTGCCCTTCTGGCCCTGACCCTGACGGCGTGCGGGTTTACGCCGCTTTATGCGGGCGGCGCTGCGAGCGGAAATATCAATGTCGAGACGATTGAAGGCCGCGCCGGTCACGCCTTGCGCAAAGCCTTGTTGCAGGAACTCGCTCCAGGTCTGCCCGGTCTGGACAGTCCGGCCAGTCTGAACATTGTGCTGGATGAGAGCATCGGACGCCTTGCCCTGCGACCTGACGAATCGGCGACGCGGACGGACATTATTGTCAGTGCCGACTATGTGCTTGCCTTCGAAGGCAACGCGATTTCGGGCACCAGCGCGGCTGAGACCAGCTTCCTTGTGCCGGATGCGCCATTCTCGGACATTGCCGCACAGATCGATGCGACGGACCGGGCGATGAATGTGCTGGCCCGCCGGATTGCTGACGATTTGCGCATCCAGATGGCCAATGCGGAATGAAGTTCCAGGGCAATAGCGCGGAACGATTTGCCAAAAAGCCTGACCCTGCCTGCCAGTTTGCGCTGATCTTTGGCGAGGATGAAGGCGTCGTGGCGGACCAGGCCTCGCACCTGATCAAAGCCTGGGAAAAGGCCGCGCCAAGCACCGTCCTGACCCTGGACGAGGATGACGTGAAGCGCGAACCGAGCAAACTGTTCGATGCCCTGGAAGCGGTCTCCCTGCTCGGTGATGGCACGATTATTCGCATTCGCACCAAGGGCGAGAAACTGTTCGCCATTCTCAAGGATGTGCTGGCCTTGCCGACGGAACGCGTCGCCGCAAAACTGGTCGTTCAGAATGGCTCGCTGAACACGCGATCGAAAATGCGCACAGCCTTCGAGGCGGCGCCAAATGCGGCTGCGCTGCATCTGTTCTCGGATTCAGCTGCGGATATGTCCGATCTGGTGCGCGATTTTCTACAATCGCGCGGGGTTGAGATTGAGACGGATGCCTTGTCGACCTTTGTCGGCGGCCTGCCCGGGCATCGCAGCCTGGCCAATGCGGAAATGGAAAAGCTGGCCGTCTATGCGCACAATCTGGGCCGCCCGGTCAGCACAGAGGATGTCCGCTCGCTATGCGAGACAAATGCCGATGAGAGTGCTCGCAATGCTGTGCTGATGGCATTGAACGGGGATGTTGAGCGGGCGCAGGCGGAGATGGATCGGGTGGTCGATACTGGACTGTCGCCGATCAGCTTTGTGCGTCTGTTCGAGATGGAAGCCAGCCGCATGCTGGAAGCGCAGGCGCTGCAAGGCGAAAGCGGCGCGGGCAATGTCGGCATGAAACTCAAGCCGCCGGTCTGGAAATCAGACTGGCCCGCCTTTCAGGCGCGGCTGAAGAAATGGCCAACGCCGCGCCTGACGCGACTGGTCGAGCGGTTGCATGATCTGGAATTGATGGCGAAATCGCCGGGTGGGGCTGGCCTGGCGGAACCGGCGACCCGCGAGCTCTTTATCACGCTCTACAAAGCCGCTGCTTCGGTCCGCTGATCGGAACAGATGGGGCCGTTCACGAATGAATGACTGGAAGTTTCTGATCAGCTTTGCGATGGAGAAGGAGGAGGCTGACACGTATGCTATCGTCTAAACCGCTTTTCCTTGTGATTGTTCTGGCACAGTTTTTTGTGCCCCTGCTGCCGCAATTCGGGTTTGGGATCAGCATCGGGGACCGCGCCGTTGCTGATGGCATTCCGCCAGAACTGCCCACCGGCGTGTTTTTCTCGATCTGGGGAATTATCTTTCTTGGCCTGGTCCTGACCGCAGCGTTGCACATACGCGCAGAAAACCATGCCAGCCGGCGGATCGCGCCGCCCTTGATGCTCGCCGCTCTTGGCAATCTGATCTGGATGCTCAGCGCGCAGAGTCTTGGCCTGGTCTGGCTCGACTTCCTGCTTTTGCTTCCGATTGCCTTCTTCACCTGGGAAGCCGCTTACCGTCTGGATCAGACGCAGAGTTTTGACGGCACGCCGCGCAGTCTTCTGCATGGGCTCACCGTCGGCCTATTTGCCGGCTGGCTGACCGTGGCGATCTCGATCAGTGTGCCGGATGTCGCGCGCTGGCTGCTGGGGCGCGCGCCCAGCGACAGTGTTTGGCAATCACTGTGGCTGACGCTGATCCCGGCCTCGGTTCTGGCCTATGTCTTTGCCAATTATGTCAGCCGGAATGGCTGGTACTTTGTCGCCCTGGCCTGGGGTCTGTTCGGGATTGTGGTGAACAATTGGACGCGGCTGGGCACGCATGCGCTGGCCATCGCCGCGGCGATTATCGGGCTCTATATCTTGCTGAGACGCATCCGGTTCGGCGCGCGCGGAAGCTATCCCGCCAAATCCTGAGACCGCTGATTCAGCGCTTCAATGAGGCTTGTTTCAATCGCCCCGGTCGTGGCCAGGCCATTATCGGATTGAAACGCGCGGATCGCGGTCCGTGTTCCAGCGCCCGCCATGCCATCCGCTGGTCCGGCGTCATACCCAAGCCCGTTCAGGACAGTTTGTACGGCCTGTACCTGGTCCCGGCTCGGGCCATCCCAGGCCTGGTTGCCAAATGTGCCATTGGCCGCTGCGTTCGGAGTGGAAACGGTCCAGCTCGAGGCGCGGCGCTGGGCCTGTTGCGCCTGTTCCAGTGGCAGGGCTTCACGAAGGGTTGCGACATTGCCAGGCGCGCTGGCATCTCCGCTCGCGGCCGCGATTTCGTACCAGTAAAGCGCTTCGACCTGGCTCGGTGAGATGCCGAGCCCGTTTTCATACAGGACAGCAAGGTTGAACTGGCTGTCGACAACGCCGTAATCCGCGGCCTTGCGGAACCATTCGGCGGCCGCAGCATAGGATTGCGCTCCACCCTCACCATCCGCAAAGAAGACGGCGAGATCGTGCATGGCATTGATATTGCCACCATTGGCGGCGCGCTCGGTCCAGGCACGAGCCTCGGTGAAATCGCGCGGCACACCAATACCGCGCTCATGAAGCTTCGCCAGGCGATATTGCGCCGCTGGCAGGCCCTGTTGTGCAGCGGCACTAATCAGTTCGGATGCTGCGGCGTAATCCTGTGCTTCCAGACGCTCAACGCCAAGCTGGTATTGCGCGACCGCGTCACCATTCAGGGCAGCCTGTTGGATGGTCAAGGAGTCCGGGATCACTGGCAAGTTCACCACGGGCGCCGCCGGGGCAACCGTCGGAGCAGGGCCAACCGTCTCGGTCTCCACAGTTCCGGCAACGCTGCCTTCTTCCTCGAACAGGGTTTCATCGAGCGAGGCGACCTCGGCCTCGGTAAACTCGATGCCGGTCAGGCTGGGCTCATCATCTGCGGATAGCGCCTGAACGCCGATTTCAGCCAGGCTGGTTTTGGTTTCGATGCTTGGCGCATTGGCGTCCGTGAACGGGATTTTGCCGCGCAGAGCGACCCAGGCGCCGGCACCGGCGGCGGACAGCGCGAGCACAGACGCCGCAGCAATGATCGGGAATTTCGCACCGCGCGAAGACTTGGGCGTGGTCGACGCGGCGGAACGGCGTCCGCGGCGGGCCTTGGCCTCTTTTGGATCGGTCGCCGCCGCAATCGCCGCATTGCGGGCGCGGCTGAGATAATCAGCAGCTGAGTCTTCTGATGCGTCCAGGTTCGCTGGGTCATCCGCCGTCGGGTCGAACTCGTCGTCCGCCGCTTCGGCTTCAGCCGCTAGATCTTCAGTATTATGCGCCAGGTCGACATCATCCAGCGTTGGCAGCAATTCCGGCATCTCGTCTGCGTCATCTTCCTCAGATGAGAAAATGTCGGAATCGCGCGCTTCATGTTGCGACTCTTCCCAACTGCCGAGTTCAGCGAGCGGATCTTCTTCGGGAGCGACGTCTTCTGCCGGTGCAGGCTCAACTGGCGAGTCTTCCGGTTCGCCGGCCAGCAGGAAATCGTCCGTACTGGTGTTCTCACCACTCGCTTCAGGTTCTTCCTCCGCCAAGGCAGTGTCTGCGATGTCCCAGGTTTCTTCGATGGTTTCAGCTTCGGAGGCTGCGGGGTGGACCGGGTCGGCTGGTTCATCGTCAAAGTCCGGCAAGCCGGCCATGAAATCGTCTTCAGCGCTGTCCGGTTCGATCGTCTCTGGCTGATAGGTCTCAGCTTCAGCGGCTTGCTCAACGGCATCGAAGGCTTCGGTCTCGATGGCAGTTGAAACATCCTCCTCGACAGTGTCCTGATATACCGTCGTTTCCTCCGGCTCAGGCTCCGGCTCTGGCGCCGGTTGCACCTCGATTGGCGAGGCGTCGACCTTGAGCGCCGGCATGACGGGCAGGGCTTCGGTACTGGCTGGCTCTGCTAGCGGCGGCGCATTAAAGTCTTCAAGGGCTTCAAGCCGCGAGGCGAGCGAAACAATCGCGCGCTGGACTGGAGAGACAGCCGTGGCTGTCTGGCTTTGCATATCTGCAAGACGGTTGGAAATGTTAGAGAGCGCGTCTGACAGGCGGGCTTCCTGACGGGACTCTGAGCCGGCGACTTTCTCGACCAGCTTGCGCTGGCTCTGTTCCTGGCGGGCCTGGACATGTTTGATCGCTGTGGCGACTTGCTGACCGACTTGTTCAATCGCCCCGGCGCTGCGGCGTTCGCTATCCGCGATGCGCTGCGCAAATGAATCGGTCAGTCCATCAACCTGGTTGCCGACTTTCTCGATGGCTTCAGCATTGCGCTGTTCGCCGTCTGCGACGCGCTGATGCAAGCTCTCTGAAAGGCCAACGACCTGTTCGCCAACCTTTTCGATCGCGGCGGCGCTGCGGTTTTCACTTTCTTCAACGTGGCGCACCAGCGTGTCAGACAGGTGATTGAGTTGCTGGTCGACACTTTCCAGTCGCGCCCCGGCTTCGGCCGATTCCAGATTATTGACCCGGGTTTCGAGGGCGCCCATCAGGTCCGGATTGTTACCGGCGACGGCGCGTTCGATTTCATCGGCGAGGTGACGTCTTGATGCTTCGACGCTGACACGCAGATCGTTTGCGAGGGAATCAAAGCGTTGTTCGAGTTCCTGGCGCAACGCATTGGCCTTTTCCGGGCTGGCCAGTTCGGCAATGTGATGGATGCGCTGGTCAAGATTGGCAAACGTGCCTTCCAGCGCCTTGAGGGCTGTATCCGTGGTCTGCTCAGCGCGGTTCAGGCGTTCCTGAATGCGCAGCATGGTGCCCTCCATGGATTGCAGAGCGCCAGAGACATCGCCTTCAACCGCTTGCATGCGGCCATCGACTTCATCAACCTTGGCGAGTTTGGTGGCGACGGAGGATTCCATGGTCGACACGCGCTCTGACAGATGGCGCGACGTGCCTTCCGCCCGCAGCTCGGCCTGCTCAACCGCTTTTTCGACGCGTTGCGCGGCTTCGGCCAGAGTCGACTCGACTTTCAGCTCCATGCCTTCGACGCGGTCATTAATCTCCGTGAAGCCGGCTTCGACCCGGCCTTTCATGGCGGCAGACTCATCCTGGTTCAGGCGGCCTTCTTCATAGACATGCGAGGCGAGCTTTCCGAGTGCATCTTCGAGCGATTTCATGGCCTCGAGGCTGCGCTTGCCGCTTTCATCATTTTCCAACACGCCGACCTTGTCGTGCAGCATTTCATGCGTTTCGCGCAATTCGTCGATCATGCGCTCGACTTCCGCGGTCATCGCGGCGGTAGAGTTTTCGGTGGATTCCAGTCGTGTCAGGAGACCGAGCACAGATTGGTCGATTCCCGTAATCGCCAGGGTTGAGCGCGCTTCGACGGCTTCAATACGCTGGGCCAGACCATCCAGTGCGGTGGCCCGCATCGGATCGCCGAAGGAAGGGTCGGAATAAACGTGTGGTTGAACAGGCTCCGGGCGGCGCGACATGTCGCGCGGTCCGGCCTCGCTATGACCTTCCAGCAGCAGATTATTAATGTAATCGCCGAGTGTAATGCCTTTGAGGCGGGCTTTTTCCTTGGCGATCGCGCGGGCACGATCGTCTACCCCTTTTACACTCCAGGACCCGTATTGGCTCATGCCCGGCACTCCGACTTCGGGCGCACTGATTCGGAAAAGCGCGCCGATTTACCCATTTCTAGTAGTGAAATGGCGCGAGTGGCCTTAATTCCGGGTTAAAAAGGTAAACAGATCACCGCAATTTCGAAAGCTTTGTTCATATCCTCGGAAGATAGAAGCAACAGGGTGACGTTGACGTTCGCGTAAAGACAAGGCATAGTTGCACACATGCCTGATACCGTACCTTCACTTTCTATCGCTGACTCCCGCACCTATTCGATCTCTGAATTGGCCCGCGAGTTTGGAATCACCCCCCGCGCCCTGCGTTTCTATGAAGACAAGGATATGCTCCACCCGGCCCGGGATGGCATGACGCGTGTCTATTCGCATCGCGATCGCGGCCGCGTTAAGATCATTGTGCGTCTGAAGCGGCTGGGTCTGCCATTGGCGGACATTCGCGAAATCCTTGACCTATATGGGCTCGAAGATGGCCAGCGTGCGCAAATGCGCATGATGAAGGTCAAATTCGAAAACCAGGTCAAAGAGCTGGAAAGCCAGCGCGAAGACATTGAAATGGCCTTGCAGGAATTGCATCGCGGCATGGAATGGCTGGAAGGCCAGCTTGAAAATGTGGGCCCTGGCCCGGCCGAAGCCGAAAACCTGAAAGCCTATGATGCCGTCGCCCGCCGCCAGCTGGATGACGCGTGAATAAATACAGTTCGACCCGTGAGAGTTGAATGACCTTTCCAAACCGTGACGCTAGAGCAAGCGTCGCGGTTTAATAAATATGACTGAGGGAAAACCAGATGCCACGCTATGATGCACCTGTTCGCGACATGCAATTCATCCTGCATGACGTATTATCGATCCAGAATTATTCCAACCTGCCCGGCTTTGAAGATGCGACGCCGGATCTGGTCGATGCGATCCTGGAAGAATCCGGCAAGTTCGCCAAGGAAGTGCTGTTTCCGCTGAATAAGGTCGGCGATGTCCAGGGCTGTGTCCGCAATGCGGATGCCAGCGTGAAAACGCCGGACGGATTCAAGGAAGCCTATGCGCAAATGGTCGAGAATGGCTGGCTGCTGCTCGGCAAATCACCAGACATGGGCGGCCAGGGCCTGCCTTATGTCGTCAACATGGCGGCGAATGAGATGAACTCGTCTGCGAACATGGCCTT
>JBCCZH010000014.1:0-18739 GCA_039188075.1 Pseudomonadota bacterium | reverse complement strand
TCTCGGATTCATGTTTCAGGATCGGGGGCAACTGTTCAGCCTCGACCCGGACCATCCAAATGTGTTCGAGCCGAACAAGCGTCCCTTCCACACAATTATCCCGGCCTTTGCTTTCAAGAAGAATATGCCGGGTTGTCAGGTCCGTGCGGAGCCGATTGAGCAAGCCTGTCCATATGAGCCATGGCTCAGCTTCGGCCTGATGGGTGGCGGTATGCAGCCGCAAGGCCATGTTCAGGTCATCCTCAACCTGATCGATTTCGATATGGGTCTGCAGGAAGCCGGCGACGCCGCGCGTTGGGAACATCGTGGTGGCTGCGAGCCGACCGATGGGTTGAACGGCGATGCCTGCGAAACCGATATGGGAACCGTGCACCTCGAAAGCGGCATCCCGGTCGAAGCGCGCGCTGAGCTCGAACGTCGTGGTCACACGGTCGAGTGTTGCCGGGCAAATGGCGGCGGATATCAAGCCATTATGCGCGACTTTGAAAGCGGCGCCTGGATCGCCGCAACCGAGATGCGCAAAGATGGCAATGCCGACGGATATTAGACTATCGATGGGTGCTGACCTGCTGCCATAAGGTGGCAGGAAGGTCATGAGAGAGTGGGCTTGGTCCTAAGCAAAACAGGAGCAAGTCCATGACCGAACCTTATCCTAATCGCCTCGTCCGGGCGGAAATTCCCGTCGCTGACATGACGCGGGCGCAGAAATTCTACGAGACCTTGTTTGATGCACCATTGAACCTCATCGACGAGGAGCCGAACCCGACCGCGATGTTTCCTTATCCAGGCGGCACCGGGGCGGCGGGGCATCTCTATCCAGGAACACCGGCCAAACGCGGCGAAGGCATCACTGCGCACGTCGCGGTGCCCAGTTCCCTGGACACCGCGATGCAACGAGTGAAGGAAGCGGGCGGCGAAGTCGTGTCAGACGTGATCTCCATTCCGGCAGGCTCATTCTTTTACGCCATCGACACAGAGGGCAATTCGCTCGGCGTGTTCAAGGTCTAGGAAATTTGAAAGCGGCCAGTCCGCGTACAGTCTTTGTCTCGTCTAAGATACTATACGTGGCTTTGAAAGCCTGCGCGGACTGGCGATTCTCGCTTCCAACAGTGATGACGCTAGCACAAACTTGACCTAAGGGCAATTTAACCGCGTTTCGTGTAGAGGCTGTCTCCGAATTGCCAGCGGAAGCTGGCACCCATGGCGGCTGGCTGATCCGTGCTCGACCGCCATGGATCCTGACTTTCGTCAGGAATGCGGTGAAGAGACTGGACCTGATTAGCGCGCAAGCTCATATCACCTGTCATGGAAGCTTTTGCCAACCTTCTGGAACGCCTGCTGCTGACGCCCTCGCGCAATGGCAAGCTGGCGCTGATGGCGAATTATTTTGCCACTGTCCCGGATCCTGAAAGGGGCTGGGCACTGGCGGCTTTGACCAATGAAATTGATCTGCCAGGGGTCAAGGCCGGACTGGTCCGCCGCCTGGTTGAGAGCAAAGTCGATCATGAGCTGTTTCGTCTCTCCTATGACTATGTTGGCGACCTCGCCGACACAGTCAGCCTGATCTGGCCGGCCGAACATGGTGCCAATTATGTGCCCACCTTGAGCGAGGTGGTGGAGTCCTTGTCCGATGCAACCAAGGCAGAAGGCGAACGGCTGATTGAGGGTTGGCTCAACGCGCTGGATGCGCGCGGGCGCTGGGCCTTGTTGAAACTGGTGACTGGCGGGTTGCGGATCGGCGTTTCTGCGCGTCTTGCCAAAGTCGCCGCCGCACAATTCGGATCTGTTGAGACCAGCGAGGTTGAAGAGATCTGGCATGGCCTCGAGCCGCCTTATCTCAGCTTGTTTGCCTGGCTGGACGGCAAGGCGGATAAGCCAAAGCCGGATGTCGCCGCGCCATTTCGGCCGGTCATGCTGGCGCATCCGCTCGTCGCCAAGAAAGACCGCGACAATCCGGATGCGATCGATCCGGACCTGATCACCGCCGACGCGTTCGCCGCCGAATGGAAGTATGATGGCATCCGCGTCCAGGCCGTGGCGGAAGGGGAGACGCGGCGCATCTATACGCGGACGGGCGACGATATTAGCCACACCTTCCCGGACGTCCTGGCCGCGATGAATTTCGATGCGGCGCTGGATGGCGAGCTTCTGGTCCGCCGCGAGGATGGCAGCGTCGCACCCTTTAACGAGCTGCAGCAGCGGCTGAACCGCAAAACGGTCAGCAAGAAGCAGATGGATGCCCGCCCGGCTTTCATTCGAGCCTATGATATCCTCGCCGAAGGCGATGAGGATTTGCGCGCCTTGACCTTCAAGCAAAGACGCGCGCGCCTGGAAGCCTTCATTGGTGGCCTCAAGACCGATCGGATTGACCTGTCGCCTCTGGTCGACGTGACGGATATTGAGCAATTGGAGGCCGCTCGGAACACCCCGCCAGCGCCAGAGATTGAAGGCCTGATGCTGAAGCGCTGGGACAGTGTCTATGAGGCCGGGCGACCGAAAGGCCCGTGGTTCAAGTGGAAACGTGATCCGTTCCTGGTCGATGCGGTTCTGCTTTATGCGCAGCGCGGCCACGGCAAACGCTCGAGCTTCTATTCGGATTTCACCTTCGGGGTCTGGCGCGAGCTGGATGGCGCGGATCAGTTGACGCCGGTCGGCAAGGCCTATTTTGGCTTCACGGATGAGGAGCTGAAGCAGCTCGACAAATTCGTCCGCGACAACACGCTGGAACGGTTCGGACCAGTCCGGTCAGTGACCGCGACCAAGGACCATGGTCTGGTGCTGGAAGTCGCGTTTGAAGGCTTGCAACGCAGCCCACGCCACAAGTCGGGCATCGCCATGCGCTTTCCGCGCATTCACCGCATTAGATGGGACAAGCCGACGGCGGAAGCGGATCGGCTTGAAAATCTCGAAGCCCTGCTGCCCGAAAATGCGTGATGGCTTTGTCGTCAAAGCCTGTTAGGGCAGGGCGATGAATTTTCGCGACTTTGTCCTGCTGGCCGCAGTCTGCTTTGTCTGGGGCCTGAACCTTGTGGTGACGCGCTGGGTGGTGGCGGATGCGGGGGTGCCGCCGCTCTTCTTTGCGGCGATGCGGTTTGTCGGCATTGCATTGGTGCTGCTCTGGTTCCTGCGGCCGATTCCGAAGAATCTCGGCACGCTGTTCCTGATCGCGATGGGCATGGGCGCGGTGCACTTCGCGCTCCTGTTTCAGGGCCTGGCGCAAGCCGAAGCCAGCGCCGTCTCGGTCGTTGGGCAATTGGGCGTGCCGTTCTCGACTCTGATGAGCATGGCCTTCCTCGGCGAAGTTGTCGGCTGGCGCCGCGGCCTCGGCATCATGCTGGCCTTTGCTGGCGCCATCCTGATTGCGGTTGACCCGCAGACCTTCCAGCTGAGCTTCGGCCTCGTCTATGTCGTGTTCGCGGCACTGGTGGCCTCAGGCGCCGGCATCCTGATGAAGCGTATGCCGTCGATCAGCGCGATGCAGATGCAAGCCTGGATCGGCCTGTTCAGCTTCGCGCCGCTATTTGCCGTTTCAGGCCTGGTCGAGAGTGATCAGAATGGCTGGGGCGCCTTTGTCGAGGGCGGCTGGCTGGTCTGGTTGGCCACGGCGTTTGCCGTGCTCGGCGTCAGCGTGTTCGGGCATGGCGGCTTTTACACGCTGATCAAGAAATATGATATTTCGCTTCTGTCGCCGCTCACCCTGATGACGCCGATCTGGGGGGTGGTGTTGAGCGTCGTCTTGTTGGGTGAAGTGCTGACCTTGCAACTGGTCGTTGGCGCCGCGATTTCCCTCGGCGGTGTATTCGTCATTCTCATCCGACCAAATCAGGTTATGCCAGAGGCGGCTTTGGGCGATAAGGTAAGAGGCACTCGGGAATGAAAGTAGAGGCAAAACCAAGCCCGAACTTCAATGACCGCAAACATCCGGTCGACATGCTGGTCTTCCATTATACCGGCATGGAGACGGGGCAGCAGGCGCTGGACCGGATGTGCGATCCGTTGGCGGAAGTTTCGGCCCATTATATGATCTGGGAAGATGGCCGCGTGGTCCAGCTGGTCGGCGAAGACAAACGCGCATGGCATGCTGGCGTGTCAAGCTGGCAGGGCGACCAGGATCTGAACTCGCGCTCGATCGGGATCGAGATCGTCAATGGCGGGCATGACTGGCCCCTGGCGGGCAATGTCCTGCCGCCTTATCCGACAGCCCAGATCGACGCGCTGATCGAACTGAGCACAGGCATTCTCGAGCGCTGGGATATTCCCTTCAATCGGATTGTCGGTCACTCCGATATCGCCCCCGCGCGCAAGGATGATCCGGGCGAGCATTTTCCCTGGGATCGGCTCGCGCGGGCGGGTGTCGGCAAATGGCCGCTTACCGTTTCGGATGATCCCGCCGAGCCACCAACCGACGCCTCGCACCTGATCGGGCGAGGGCTTGGCCCGGGAGATGACAAGATAGCCGTCGAACGAATGCAGACTATGCTGGCGGAAATTGGTTATGAACTCGATCCCTCGGGGGTTTATGACAGCGCCACGGAATTCGTGGTGCGGGCCTTTCAGCGGCGCTGGCTGCAGGACCAGGTCACCGGCTGGGCCGACATGCGCACGTTGCAAATGATCGGGCTTGTCCACCCGCTCTTCACCCTGTAAGACCGCGCCTCCTCGTATTGCTGCGGCTGCTGACCCGCAATCGACACGAGGACAAGACCCATGATCCACCGCAGCAGAGCCTGGCGGCGCGCGCAGCGTCGCAAGCATGGCGGATATACACACAAGCCCGCGCCACGCGCCTGCTGGCAGGAAAAACCCTGGCGCCTGCTTTACTTTCGCGCGGCCAAGTTGAAACGTGCCCAGCAGCTCGGTCGCTTCTGGCCGCACCGCGAATGGGAGCGTGTCTTGCACGACGCCGAACCGATCAATGTCCTGTTTGTCTGCTCCAGAAATCAATGGCGCAGCCCAACGGCGGAAGCCGTGTTTCGCAAAGTGGATGGCGTGTCCGTCCGCTCTGCGGGAACGTCACGCAATGCCAGAAAAACCATATCAGTCGCCGATATTCGCTGGGCTGACCTGATCCTGGTGATGGAGGACAAGCATCGGGCGCGTCTGCGGGCGCAGTTCCGGGATGAGCTGCGCTACAAGACGATGCATAGCCTGGATATTCCGGACCTGTACCGATTCATGGATCCGGAATTGATCGAGATCCTGGACGCAAAGGTCACGCCCTTGATCTGGCCAGATTAAGCGCGTTCCAGCGACTTCACCTGAACCTTGGTCGGCCGTGAATTGCCATTGCCATACAGGTTCACTTTCAGCCGAGAGATCGCATGCACCAGCGCGTTCGGGCCATATTTGATGTCGCCGGTGAATTCGATATTCGGGAAGCGCTGGAAGATATGCTCATAAGCCACTCGAAGCTGCATCTGCGCGACGCGTGAGCCGAGACATTTATGGACGCCATGCCCGAAGGCAATGTGCTTGTCGACATTGTCACGGGTCAGATCGAACACATCCGGATTCGGGAACACGTTCGGGTCGCGATTGCCGGCGCCGTACCACATCACGACTTTCTCATCCTTGGCGATACGCTGGCCGTTCAGCTCAGTCTCTTCCGTTGCCGTGCGGCGCATGTGCTTGACGGGGGACACCATGCGCAGCGCTTCTTCCGACATGCGGGGAATCAGCGATGGGTCGTCCAAAACCATGGCCCGCTGGTCTTGCCATTCCGTCATCAGCTTGATCGTACCGGACAGGGAATTGCGGGTCGTGTCATTGCCGGCAAAGATGATCAGCAACCAGGAGCCATCGAGATATTCCTGCGGTAGGTCCTGATCTTCAAGCTTCGAATGCGCGATCACGGTCAGCAAGTCGTGGCGCGGATTGGTGCGGCGATCCGCCATGACCTCGGCGCCATAGGCGAACATCTCTTCCACCACTTTCTTGAACCGAAGCGGGAAGAGCGGCTCGCCCAGAAAGGTCCGGAGCGGGTTGGACATGAACTGGCTCGCCATTTCGAGATAATGCATCCAGTGAACGATTTTCTGGCGATCCTCTTCATCGACGCCGAGCATCTCGCACAGCGTGTAGAGCGGCAATTGATTGGAGAAGACTTTGACGAAATCAACCACCGGGCCCTTGGCTTCGAGATCATCACACAGGGACTCAACCTTGGTGCTGACCTTCTCGCGCAGCTCCTTGACATAGGCCGGGATGAAGAAGTCCTTTTGCTGGATGCGCATTTGCATATGCTGCGGCTCATCCATGGAGATCAGATTGTCCATCGACGCGCGCACCAGGATTTCGGGCCGCCAATGCTCGCGCGGTGGAACCGCGAGATTGATGCCGCCGCGCTGTGACGAGAACACTTCGGGTTTCAGCTCAACCGCCTTGATGTCGTCATAGCGTGACACGGACCAGAACCCGCTGGCGCCCTTGCGCATTTTCGACCACATCACCGGCGCCTCGTTGCGCATGCGCTGATACAGATCGTAAGGGTGTCCGCGGGTCCAGGAGTTCGGATTCCACAGCTGAAAGTCCGTTTCCAGCATGGGGTAAACCATGTCGTGCACGGGCATGGCCGTGGAATTGTCGACCATGATATCGTCACTGATCAGCTTCATACCGTTGCTCCGCTCGCGTCCATAAAATCTGGCTCATCCCCATTGCGCGGCAAGGGGTTCAAGATTCGATTAATATTAGGCGTGCTTGTCCTTGGGTCATTCAACCCAAAAATGACGCGCGCGTCAGGATTGCGCAATCTTGGAACGAGCGCAGCGAAGGAAGCCGCCTGTTACTTCTGAGGACGCAGACACTTCCAGGCAATCAGGGCGGGCACGATCATCGCGCCGCCGACTCCGACATAGAACAGGAAGAAGGCAAACTGATTGGTGATCGGGCCGCCAAATTCCAGGCCGCGGCTATCTGGAAAGATCGGGTCCAGAGCGGAGGCGATCACGATCGTCCAGGTGATGACCAGCATCGCATATGCGAGGCGCCTTTTTCCTCTTGTTTCAAACGGCATGAGCGGAAGGATCGCCGCCGTCAGCCAGAGCAGGAGGCCGTTTGCGATTCCTTCCATATGCGCCATGCGCCAGGCATCATAAGTGCCCGGCAATTGATAATCGATTTCCCAGGGGATCGGCCACAAGGCGATTTTACCGATCAGGAAGAACAGAAAACCGAACCCCAGCACGCCGGCCACGAAGAGCAGCAAGGCGCCATGTCCGATGAGCAGGCGCTGCAAACCCTTGGTCTCTGATGACTCCGCCATGATTTTCTCCCAGCTAATTCTTGTTTTTGATCAGGCAAATTGTGCCGGAATGTCGGGATCGTCTGTGTCCAGCAATGGAATGCGATCGTCCGGCAGGTCCTGATAGGCATGCATCCATTGTGTGACCCAGGCCGGGTCAGTCACGCGCGAAGGGTGATGTCCGGGCCGCGCCGACTGGATGAGAAGTTTGCCGACATTCCAAGCGAAATTCATACTGCGCTTGAACATCGTCCAGCGGCTTGCCGGCCTGGACCAGCGCCCATCTTTCTTCATTGTCAGTATATAGGCCTTGCGGCTGAACTTCACGACATGCCAGCTGCCGCAGACAATACCCCAGACCCGGGCCCAATAATCCGTGTACAAATGCTGAAACAGATCGAAGGCCACCGTCTTGTGCTCGGTCTCCTCAACCATATGCCAGAGGATAAATGACGTGACTGAGGAATCTGCGCCGGCGAACAGCTTTGTCCGTTGGCTGATCAACCATTCCGTGACGCCCATGGTCATTGTCTCGAACCCGGCCGTATAGGCCAGCCGCCATTTCAGCGACTTGTTCTGCAACCTGGCATAATCTGCTTCCATTTCGGCTTCGACGTCGGCGAGTTCGGCATAGCCATTGGCCTTGATGAGTTCATTGAAGCGTCGGTGATTCTGATAGTGCTGGCCTTCCTGGGCGTTGAACGCCTTGGCGTCCTGACGCAGACCAGCGTCTTCAATCTTGGTCATTGCCTCTCGCACCGTCCGGATCAGAAAGGGCTCGAGATAAGGCATGGTCAGAGATGCGCCGTTCAGCATATGGCTCCATTCCGGTTGCTCCGGGTGCCAGATCGGACTGATGCCTTCGTCAAAATCGAACGGGATTTTGCGGACCACAATATCATGGGCGGTATGCGGCTGAGTCATGCGACTTCCTCCTGCGTCCCCGGATTGAATGGGATGACAGTCCTGAATTGAGCGAGCGATTCCGGCGCGAGGGCGGCGAGCGTCTCTTCACACCAGGCCGCCCATTCGCGTTCATAACGAAGGCCGATTTCGAGGCCGCGCAGGCGGCCGATCGCGGCGACGGAGTTTGGTTCCGTCGACTCAGCGAGCGCCTTGAACTTGGCCAATCGATCGCGATGCCCGTCCAGGCGCTGGGCCAGATGTTCGCGCAAGGCGTCAACATCCATGTGTTCCAGTCCATAAAGACGGACCAGAAAGTCATCCTTCACCGGGTCCGGCGCACAGGGCTGCCGCGACCAGACCCACAAGGCGTCTCGCCCGGCATCCGTGATCGAGTAGAGAATGCGGTTCGGCTTGCCCCGCTGTGGCACATCTTCGGCAGAGACGTGTCCTCTATCCTTGAGCTTCGACAGCTCACGATAGATTTGCGAATGCGTCGCGCGCCAGAAGAACCCGACCGTCTGATCGAAATGCTTGGCGAGATCATAGCCCGACATCGGGCCGTCACTCAGGCTGACAAGGATTGCGTCGCGAAGGGCCATTCTATTCTCCGTTTCGAGAACTTATATGGTACTTTGCACATATGGTCAATGTGGAATTATCTCGAACCCTGCACGGCACACTGGTATGCCGCGAATTTTGAGCCTATATCGCCTGCTCCAGACGGCTGGGCAGTCGCTGTCCCTGACGTGATCAGGGGTGGAGGAAAGTCCGGGCTCCAAGGAGACATGGCGGTGGATAACGTCCACCCGGCGCAAGCCGAGGGAAAGTGCCACAGAAAGCAAACCGCCTTGAACGTGTTTCAGGGTAAGGGTGAAAGGGTGGGGTAAGAGCCCACCGGGGCTTCGGCGACGCGGCCCGCATGGTAAACCCCGCCAGGAGCAAGACCGAATAGGGGGCGTAGATGGGCCGTCTTCAGCCCGCGCCCCGGGTGTGTCGCATCAGGTGCCTGGCAACAGGCATCGCAGAGGAATGACTGCTGAACCCGCAAGGGGGAACAGAACCCGGCTTACAGGCCGTCTGGACTTTATGGCTGCATTAGCGTGGGCAGAATTGGCGCCACCCGCGTCTCCATGAATTCGCGCTCATAGGCCTCTTCCGGCAGGTCACGCACGGCCTGATCGAGCGCTTGTGCATCTGGTCCGACCAGAATGCGCCAGCGCTCATCGCGCACGCCTTGCAGGATGATGTTAGCAGCCTCCGCCGGATCGAGGCCATTGTCGCGGAAGGCTTCGCCACGGGCGAGTTGGTCGTCGCCCAGTTCTGGGTCCATGGCCGGGATATCGTCGGCGGCGAGCTCGCCAAACTCCCGCATCGTATTGAGCGCGATATTGGTTCCGATATGACCCGGCATGACCACGCTGGCCCTGAGGTGCGGCGCGTTGAGACGGAAATCATTGACCAGGGCTTCGGTAAACCCTTTCACCGCGAATTTGGCAGCGGAGTATGCCGTATGCGCTGTATCGGGCCCGAGGCTGGCCCAAAATCCGTTAACCGAGCTGACATTGATCATATGGCCCTCATCGGCGCGCTTGAGCGCGGGCAGAAAGGCGCGGGCCGAATAATAGACGCCATACCAGCAGACCCCGAAGGTCCGTTCCCAGACATCGCGTGACATGTTGACGAAGCTGCCACCGCCCGCAATGCCGGCATTGTTGAACAGAAGATGGATATGATCGGTGTCATGCTGGTCCAGCGTATCGTCCCGGAAGGCATTGATCTGATCTTCGATCGCGACATCGGCGCGAAAGCCGGTGACCCGTACGCCTTGAGGGGCGCCATCCATCGCATGGACACGGCTTTCCACCATATCTTCCTCAGAGATATCGCACATGGCGACACTACAGCCTTCCGAGGCCAGCTGTTTCGCAAGCGCCCGGCCAATTCCAGTACCGCCGCCCGTGATGACCGCGAGTTTTCCGCTAAAGTCCTGCATGTCTGATCCTCCCATCCATCTGTTTTGCGCAAAGCGTAGGAGGTCGGTCCGAGCTTGCCAATCCGGACGCGAGGGCAAGGATGAGAGACTAGCTCGACCGGACGATGTTCACGCGTTCGACCTTGGCATCGTAAACCGCATCTCTCAACAGAATGATGGTGCCCGTATGCGCCTCCGGGTGCGCCTGAATGATAACCGCCGCGTCCGGGGATTCGGCGCGTCTGCGCTCGATACCGGACCGGGCGGCACTGATATCATAGAGATCGCCACCTATTCGCACCGTGTTGCGGGCATCCACATAAATGAGGATGGTTTGAGTTTCGGATTTCGGACAGTCCGGACAAGCTGGCGGCGGCGGCTCCAGCGCGATCGCATCTTCTTGAATGAAGGTGGATGTAACGATGAAAAAGATCAGCAGGATGAAGACCACATCCAGCATCGGTGTCAGATCGACCGTCGCCTCGTCTGTCAGTTTGAGTTTACGACCACGCATATTTGACCCTCCAGGAGGATCATTATGTCATAATATGACAATATGTAAGCTTGTTACATTCTCTGGCGTTGCCGGGCGCGCTCAGCTTTTACAGTTTTGCGTTTTGTCCATGACGCCGAGCTGGTTCACCCGGCCGGTGCCATTGTCGACGTCGAAATAGATGTCGCCATAATCATAAATGGTCGCGCTGCCTTTGGTGACCACACAGTCCGGGACGCCGAACGCGGCGCGGGCACGGATTTGTTCGCTGCCTTTGGCAATCCCGTTCGGGGTCTGGAACCGGCTATCATGCACAATGATCCAATAGACCCGGTCATGTGCCGCAACCGTCAGCCCTTCGAATGAATAGGTTGTCGCGGCCGTGCCAGGGATGGGTGTGGTCCGGGTTGGGACCCCTTTCAGGGCCAGCAACTGATCCAGCGGCATGCCGATCTCGACATCTCCGACGCGTTCGCCGGGAATGATCCGGTTGTCATTCAGGGTGAGCGGCTTGTTCGCACAGGCGGCAAACAGGGTCAGGCTCGCCAGCAGAGCGATTGATCGAAAAGAACTCATACAGATTTGCTTTCAACTGCTCGCCCCCGCAGCATTTGCGCTTCTAGACACCGCAAAACATTACCTTTGTCGAGACGCTGGCGCGTGAACTCTCTGTCAGGTTTGGCTTAAGCCGAGACCGGCACGGTTACATCGCCCCAGACAATAAAGTGCGGATTGTCATAGCCACGCGCGATCTTGCCATAGAGAAGCGGCGCGCCATCGGTCTCGGTGACCCGCGCGCCAGCCGCTTCAGCAACGGCCTGACCTGCGGCCGTATCCCATTCCATGGTTCGGCCGTGGCGCGGATACAGGTCTGCCTCTCCCGCCGCGATCAGGCAGAATTTCAGGGACGAGCCCGCTGAAATGATATCTGTCACAGGCTGGGTTTCGAGAAAGGCATTGGTTTCGTCACTGCGGTGCGATTTGGACGCGATCGCGGTTAGACCGGCCTCAGGGGCGCGGCGGATCCGCAAGGCCGTGCGATCAGCGGGATCTGGCACCGCGCCGCCCGGCTTGGCCGTGGCTTGCCAGGCGGAGAACCGGTTTTCGGCCACGAACAAACGATCCAGAGCCGGTGCGTAGACCACGCCCATGACCGGGACGCCATTCTCGATAATGCCGATATTGACGGTGAATTCACCGCGCTTGTTGATGAATTCGCGTGTGCCATCGAGCGGGTCGACCAGGGCAAAGCGCTTGCCATGCTCGGGAATATTACCGGCCGCAACGGCCTCCTCGGCGATCACCGGCAGGGTCGGATCTGCTTCCGCCAGCGCGGCGAGGATCAAGGCTTCAGCCTTCTCATCGGCTTCTGTCACCGGCGAGTCGTCACCCTTTCGGTCGACATCGAAGTCGGTCGCATAGACCTGCATGATCAGCGCGCCAGCATCGAGGGCGATGCGGGCGAGAATATCCCCAGTGAGACTCATGAAACGTGCCTTTCTTCGACCGGTGCAAAAATAGGATCAGCGGCGAGGATGCGCTGTAAAGTGTTGAGGACGTCAAACGCTTCGGCGCTTGTGCCTCTTGCGGCGCCCTCAGATGCGCTCAATCGATCCAGAAATGTCTGTAGCGACCGTTTTGCGCCCTGGCTGTGATCGAACCGGACAACGGTCTCATGCGCCGCACCACTGCCATCGGTTCGCGCATAGACCAGCACTTCCTGACCAAAATCATGGCGCTGTGTGTTCAGCCCTTCCAGCCACATGAAGCCGCGTTCAAAGCCCAATTCGAGGCGGAAAGTGGGTCGCCATTGTGTCGCCGACAGATGCAGGCTGGCCAGCGTGCCGGAATGGGTGCGCAGCGTCGCAAAGACATTGGTCTCACTGCCCGGTTCAACCGATCGATCGAGATCCGAAAAACCCGAGACCTCCTGAAAGGGCCCGGCAAACAGGTTCAGCAGATCCAGCAATTGTGGTCCGAGATCAAATGCAATGCCGTCCGTTAGCGTGGTCGCAGGGCAACCGCATACACCGCGCAAGGTCAGCAAGCGCCCGTATTCGCCGGAGTCGCGTTTTGCAAGGGCAGCCCGAACCGATTCATGATGGCGTGCGGTCAATCCGAATTGCAGGACTGCAGTCGGGTGCGATTGTTCGGCGCGTCGAATGTCGACCATATCCTCAATCGAGGCGGGGATCGCATGGGTACAATAGACCGGCCAACCATGCTCAAGCGCAAACACGGCCCAGTCACGCATCGTCTCGCGCGCGCCGCTCAGCATGATCGCGTCCAGCGCATCGCTCTCCATCGCGGTTTGCAGGATCTGGAATCCGGACTCGTCGGCGTCAGCGTCAAGCGCGAACGCCGACAGGCGTTCTGTCTCCGATAATTGATTCAAGGCAAGATGGTGGTCAGGGTCGAGTCGATCAGCGCCGATCACTGCGATGCGAACTAAGGACATACTCTACCGGCTCCCAACCTTGAGAAAACCGATAGCGGCTCGCTCCTGCCGCCACAAGATCAACTGACAGGCTGTTCGCAAAAAAAGTTGAACCGGCTAAGGAGCGAGCGCCTTGAGCAGCATTTGCGCCTGGGATTGAGAGAAATTCTCCGGCAAGGGCGCGCGCATGATCATCACCCGAGACCAGATCTGACCGGTCAGGCCATCCACGGCCTCGTCGAGATCGAAATCGCGTCGAACAATTTTCTTGGCCGCGATCTCGGCCAGGATCAGCCGCAAGGGGGCACGAATGTGCTCCTTGAGCCAGGTCCGCCAGGTGTCACCCGCGGCGGGATCGTCACTGGCGGCGATCATGGCGACGCGCAAGACGGCATGACCGGAGCCGATCCGGGTGGCGTCTTCGATGGGCTGGATCAGGGCTGAAATACGCTCGATCGGGTCGCGCCCGGATTTCGATCGCTCACCGACCAGATCCATGGCGGCTTCGACGCACATGTTTCCAATCGCGGGCCACCAGCGATAAATCGTCTGTTTCGACGCCTTGGCTTTGCGCGACACCTTGTCGACGCTGAATTTGCGCCAGCCATTTTCTGCCATTTCTTCGCGTGTGGCTTGCAGGATGGCCGCCCGCGATTGTTCGCTGCTGCGCTGGCCTTTGCGGGGCGAAGAAGTCGTTTGCGTCATGATGTCCGATCGGCTGATTTTGTTACAGATCGCGTTACCATGGAACGATGCGTTTGTCTTTCAGGACTTGCACATTTATGGGCGTCTTTTTCGGACCTAGTCGGCACTGACTTGCCCCGAGTGATGGTATTCACGACTCGTCAGCGCGACAAAAAGACCGGAAATTTTCCCTGCTTATAGGCACTCGCACACCGCGACCTATATAACGGATCAATCTTCCTTGAATTGCATCCGGGGCTGTTATGGACGTTGCGATTTCGACGCTCTTGTCACCGATTATCCTGTTCTTCGCGCTCGGCATGGCAGCCGCGTTGCTGCGATCCCAGATGAGTGTGCCAGAAGCTGTCGCCAAGGGCATGGCCATCTATCTGATGATGGCGATTGGCCTGAAGGGCGGGGTCGAAATGTCGAAAAACCCGCTCACCTCCGAGGTTCTGCTGGTCCTGGCGGCCGGGATCGTCCTGTCTTTTATGATCCCGGCCATTGCCTTCGTGCTGCTGCGTCTGACGACAAAGCTGGATCGCGTCGATGCCGCTGCCACTGCGGCGCATTATGGATCGATCTCGATTGTCACATTCGTCGCCGCAACCGAGGCTGTGCGCTTGTCAGGCCTGGATAGTGGCGGACATCTGGTTGCTGTCGCCGCCTTGATGGAGACCCCGGCCATCATCACGGCGCTTGTTCTGGCCGCGCGCGGGCAAGCGAAACGCGAAAAGCCGATTGCCGGATCCGAGCAGGGCGAATTGGTGCGCGAAGTCTTCCTCAATGCCTCAATCGTCGTTCTGGTCGGGGCGCTGATCATTGGCTGGATCGCGGGTGAAGAGGGAACAGCAACGGTCGAGCCATTCTTTGTGGACCTGTTCCAGGGCGTCTTGTGCCTGTTCCTGCTCGATATGGGCCTGTCGGCGGGGCGCGGATTGCGACAGGGCTGGCGTCAGCTGAGCGTCATGACGATTGGATTTGGTTTGTATATGCCGCTCATATCCGCCGCGATTGCCGCCGCGATTGCCGCATTGATCGGAATGCCAGCCGGGGACGCGGCCCTGTTGATCACGTTGACCGCCTCGGCATCCTATATCGCGGTGCCGGCCGCGATGCGTCTTGCCCTGCCGGAAGCCAAACCGTCCATTTATTTGACCTTGTCGCTGGGTGTGACATTTCCATTCAATGTCACCATTGGCATCCCAATCTATATCTATCTGGCATTGCTCATCACGGGACAGGCATGATCCATGACCAAACATCTTCGCATTGAACTGATCATTGAACGCATGGCGCACAAGCGCGCCTGCCGGGTCCTCGAAGCGGCGGGGATGACCGGTTATACCGTACTGCCGGCCATGGCGGGCTATGGCAATTCAAAGCGCTGGAGCCGCGATACGGACTTGTCAGCCAGCGGCGATATGGTGGTGATCATCTCGGTCGGAGACGAAGAGAAAGTGCGCGCCACCATGACTGAGATCGGCAATCTGCTCGGCGCCCATATCGGGATTGTAACGGTGACCGAAGTCGAAGTGCTCCGGCCCGGCCGGTTCTAGTCTCAGGCCGCGTCTGACGTCCCGCGCTCGACTGCCTGTGCGATCAGCTCACGGGCTTTCTCGACACCAGACCAGCCATCCACCTGGCTCCACTTACCGGTCTCCAGATCCTTATAGTGGGTGAAGAAGTGGGTGATCTTCTGAACCAGAATGTCCGGCAGATCGTGATAGGTGGCGATCTTGTCATAATAGGCAGTGAGCTTTGGATGCGGCACGGCCAGGATCTTTTCATCCGGGCCTTTATCATCGGTCATCATTAGAACGCCGACCGGGCGCGCGCGCACGACACTGCCGGGGACCAGGGGCCGGTTTCCAACCACCATGACATCAATCGGGTCACCATCCAGACTGAGCGTATGCGGCACGAATCCATAATTACAGGGATAGCGCATCTCGGTGTAGAGATAGCGATCGACGAACATCGCTCCGGAATCCTTGTCGATCTCATATTTGATCGGATCCCCGCCAAGCGGCACTTCGACGATCACGTTGACGTCGTCTGGCGGGTTCTGTCCGGAGATGATTTTGGTGATGTCCATGGGAGGAAGCCTTTTTGTGTCAGCTCTATTGGCGCTGCCCGTGCAGGATTGTTGCCAAAAGGTCAAGCGGTCATTCTGACTTGGCCTGAGCGCGGAGCGGTGCTTTAGTTGGTCGCAATTGAAGAAGTGTGAGTACAAAAATGAATATGCTCGGAAAATCGGCCAGCCTGCTGGTTTCGTTCGGCCTGCTCGCGGTGCCGGCTCTGGCCCAGGATATGCGTACCGCGTCAGAGAAAGTTGTTGCGTGCCAAGCCATTGAAGACGGCGCAGCTCGGCTTGAGTGCTTTGAGGCCGCAGCGACGGAATTGTCTGCGATTCTGGCTGCCCCCGTCTCTCCAGTGGCTCCGGCGCCTGCGCCAGTCACAGCTCCAGCCACGGCATCCGAGGTTGCGGTCGCTGCGACCCCAGCGCCTGGAACGGCTATGACGTCGGACGCGCCGGCCGCTGTTCAGGTGGCGAGCGCAACAGAGGCTGCGACTGAAGCCGAAGGGCCAACGGGGTCCCGCCTGCCATCGTGGATCCCCCGTATCAGTTTCGGTGATCGCGATGTCGAAAAGGAGCCGGACGAATTCCGAACCACAATTACGCGCATTCAGCGCAACAATCTGGGACGGCACTTCTTTACAACAGCAGAAGGCCAGGTCTGGCGGCAGCGGAAAATCGGCGAGATTCGAGCGCCTAAAACCCTGCCTACTGAAGTGATTCTCTCGCAGAATATTACGGGTGGTATCCGCTTGAAAATTGTCGAGACCAATCGAACCTACAGTGTTGGCAGAGTAGAATAGCCTGATCAGACCAGCGCATAATTGAAGCTGACCGAGAGCCTGGCGTTTTCGGTCTGGCTGGCCATGACTTCATGGCGCAGCCAGCTTTCCCAGAGCAGTATGTCCCCGGCCTTCGGCGTGACGTAGTAGAACCGGCTGGCCTCCGCGGGGGCGTCTGATTTCAAAGGCGGTGCGGCCATCATCATCGGTAGGCGAGGGTCTTCAAACTTGATCCGGCCAGCGCCATCAGGCACCGTAATGTAACAGGTCCCGGAGATCACGCTATTCGGATGGATATGGCCGGAATGATGTCCGCCTTCGCCGAGAATATTGATCCAGAGACTGTCACATTGCAGCCGCGCGCGCCCCAGATCCCAGTGCAGATCTTCTGCAAATGCCGCTGCTTTTTGATCGAGGAGCGTCACCAGGTCCGAAAAAGCCGGGGCGCGATCGGGCAAATCATCCAGCGAGGCATAGGATGTATAGCCCGGATAGCCTTCGCGGTCGCACCAGTCATGTCCGGCTGTGTCGCCATCCTCAATCATCCAACAAGCTGCTTCGAGCGCGTCCAATAAAGCCGCGTTCCCAAGATTGGTCTGGTCAATTCGGGTGGAGAAGAGGGAATGTTGGGTCATCTGCTCCTCTTATCGTGGTCTGTCAGTCTGGCAATGCTCGCTCTGATTGAGCATAGAGCCAAATTACCGTGATCCGCTGAGTTTTTACTTTCCGGGACCGTGAAACCTGTGTACTGAACGTTATACAGATCGTTCAGCGCTAAGGAGGCAGCCATGGCCGAAACCAGGTTCACTGTGAATGGAGAGGAACGGGTGATCGATATGGATCCGACAACCCCGTTGCTCTGGGTCTTGCGCGAACAATTGAAGCTGACCGGGACGAAGTTTGGCTGTGGGATCGCGCAATGTGGCGCCTGCACCATCCACCTGGATGGCGCGCCGGTACGGTCCTGCTCGACGCCGCTGGCGCTCGCCGACGGCGCCGTCCTGACTACAATTGAGGGCGTTGCAGACGAAGATGGATCTCGCCATCCCGTCCAGGACGCCTGGGTTGAACACCAGGTGCCGCAATGCGGTTACTGTCAGTCCGGTCAAATTATGTCGGCAGTTGCCTTGCTGCGCGACATCCCGAACCCGACCGATGCGGATATCGATGCCGCGATGAGTGGAAACATTTGTCGATGCGGCGCCTATGGCCGAATCCGCGCCGCCATCAAATCAGCCGCCAGCGCCTAGTCGCGCCCCTGCAAGGAGATCAGATCATGGGAAAATGGACCCGTAGAGGATTTATCGCAGCCGGTGTTGTCAGCGGCGGTGTGTTAATGGTTGGCGTCGGGATACGCGAAGGTCATCGCGCTCCGAAGCTGGCAGAGATGATGACCGAAGACGGCGAAACGCTGGTCAATGTCTGGGTCAAGCTGGCGCCCGACAATACGATTACGGCAATCGTCCCGCACAGTGAAATGGGCCAGGGCGTTTTCACGTCGATGGCGCAAATGCTGGCCGATGAAATGGATGCCGACTGGCAATCGGTGACCTTTGAACAAGCGCCCGCGCATGAGGCCTATGCCAATTACCCGCTCGGGCGGGAATTTCTGATGGGCGACACAAAGGTCCCGGGCTTTGTCCAGGATTCGCTGAATGGCGGCTTTTTGCGGATTGCCCAGTCCATGGGACTGCAGATTACCGGCGGCAGCACGGCCGTCCGGTTCACCGGCATGGGCGGCATGCGGATCGCTGGCGCCGCGGCGCGCGAAATGATCGTCAAGGCCGCCGCCAAGACCTGGGATGTGCCGGCTCGCGAACTGCGCACGGCGAACAGCTATGTCCACCATGATGCCAGCGGGCGATCCGAGCCCTATGCCAGTTTTGCCGAACAGGCAGGCAAATATTCCCCGCCCACGCAGCCGACGCTGAAGACGCCGGATCAATACACACTTATGGGCAAGTCACTGCCGCGGTTTGATATTCCGGCCAAGACAGACGGCACCGCCGAATTCGGCATCGATATCGACCTGCCGGACATGAAATATGCCGCCGTCATGGGACCACCTGTTCTTGGTGCGGAGACGGTGTCGGTCGATGATACTTATGCCCGCGACATGCCGGGCTTTGTCAAAGTGCTCGA
>JBCCZH010000013.1:0-19093 GCA_039188075.1 Pseudomonadota bacterium | reverse complement strand
GGAGCGGGCCCGGATCGGGCGCTTTCTGGAAACCTGGCTGGGCGCGCCGATCAATGGCCTGGAAGTCGTCTTGAACTGGATCATGGTCAAACCCCTTCGCTGGTTCTGGCGGCATCTGGACAGCTGGTCCTACAAGCTGGACGGCACATTGCTGCGTCAGATCCTGTCCCACACCATATTCCCGTTCACGCTGATCGTGTCGGTCTATGTCGGCCTGAAACTGGTCGAGAACGGGATTACCAGTCTCACTCTGCTCGGCTTCGTGCTGCTGCCAATCATTTACGGTCTTTATTGCGCGCCGCTCGAACGCCTGATGCCGTATAGCCGCAAATGGCTGGAAGGCGGCAATGATAGCGCGGTCGACATTATCATGTATTTTTCCGGTGCCTTCTGGAGCGGGATTTCCGGCCTGATTGTCAGCGCCCTGTTCATTATCGGCATGGTCGAGGCGCTGGAGCCCTATGGCCACAATCTCTGGCCGGATCAGTGGAACCCGGTGGTCCAGGTGGCGATGTTCATCCTGATCAAGGATTTCTTCCGCTACTGGTTCCACCGCGCCCTGCATGAAATTCCAGCCCTGTGGCGCATCCATGCCGCGCACCATTCGGTCGAACGACTGTACTGGCTGAATGGCATTCGTGCGCATCCGCTGGAGATTATCAGTCAGGCCATTTTCTATGCCATCCCTCTGGCGCTGGTCCAGCCGACGGCCGAGATCGCCCTGGTCGCTGTCATCCTGCAGCTCAGCATTGGCATATTCCAGCATTCGAATATCGATCTCAATCTTGGCTGGTGGGAGTATATTTTCTCGATTGGCGACAATCACCGCTATCACCACTATCCCGACAAGGGCATTGGCGACTCCAATTATGGCGGTGAGCTGATCATTTATGACATTCTGTTCGGCACCTTCCACAATCCGCGCGATGAACGCCCGCATGACAATATCGGGATTGGCACCGCGCCAGAGTATCCGCTTACGGTCGCCGGGCTTTACATCGCGCCCTTCCTGCCAAATCAGAAGACTGTGTTTGCGCGGGATGAGGACGGTGCGGACTCTGCGGCCAGCACAGGCGGGCCGCGATTGCAGCCGGCGGAGTGATGAGTTGTGTTTGGGGTGCGTGAGTGAAGGTTGCGCTAGCCAGGGTCCAGGCGCATGCATTCTCCGTCGATGCCAGCGCAACGCCGCGCCCAGATCGGCTGGGTGACTGGAGTCCATGGCAAGAAAATTCCTAGTGCACGGTGGGAGACTGCCGTCCCTGGACCCCAGCTTGCGCCGGCGTCGGCGGATGCGGTGAGCGCGGCGTCGAGCCAACCGTGACACAGCATGCTGACATCATCAGGCTTGTAGGCGGATGCTGACATCTCGTTCAGATGCGGCTTCTGGCTCATGCCTTCAAACCAGGGCACCCAGGCGCGGCCATATTTGTCAGGAATGACAAAAGCGCGGCGTCCGGTCTCGTCCTGCCAGCGATCTATCCGCCACAGTTCAAAGAACAGGATCGGCCAGAAAAAGACGGCGACCTGTTGGTAATAGGGCAGGTGATAGCGATGGGTGAACATGGGGTGGAGCTTAGCGCGGGCTTGAACCCGGTCGGATTCAAACCTTGCTCATCCCTGCGAATGCGGGGACCTCCGGCTATCCTGGACGGGACTCGCGGCGAGAGATCCCCGCATTCGCGGGGACGAGCGGATAAATCGGTACTTTTTGATTTCCGCGTCTGATCCAAAGCGTAAATCACGAAATTCTATTTTTCGCGTAATTGAGCGTATAGGTCATCCCAGGTTTGCGCAGGATCTGTGCTTATAGAATAGCAGTGCGCGACATAGTCCTCATGGCCATACGTAAGCTTAAGCCTCGGCTGATACTGTAACGGCGATGACGGTATTCTAGGGACCATGTAGATTCGAAAGGCGATCGCTTCATTTTGCCCCAAGATACTGTCCTTCTCGATCGGCACTCCATCCGCCGAACAACCTGAGAAGTACCGAAATATTTCGTTTGCTTTTTCGGTCGCCTCGGACGGAGAAGCGCCCTCTGCATGAGCCCAGACTTCGTAATACTTCCACTCTTCGACTCTCTGTTCGATGGGTTCAGTGATGTGGACATCCAGTTCGGGATTATATGTGTGCTCCCTGAATCCGACCGCCAATAGGTCAATTTTGGGACCAGATGTCTGATTCCAAATCCAATCATCGCCCAGTTCAAAATCGTAATTCTCGTAGGCTCCAGCGGAGAGTTTCAATGAGAAACCGCCAGTTTCTGGGCCAACTTTTCCTTGTTTGAGAGTCTCCCAGATCGATACCTTGCTATCTCCCGATTTGGATGCACGCGGAAGAAGGTGTTCAGCCAAAATCTCTATGAGCGATAGATTTCTGAGTTCCTTGTCGATATCGCTTGGTTCGAATTCAACTTGCAGAACCAACTGGCTACCTCCGAACAAAGCGTGTGTGGTTATATACTCTGAATCGACTAGTCGCTCTCCAGTTTTCAGAGTGTAAGGCTCTGCATTCGCCAAACAAACTGAACCTATAGAGGTGATGAGTATTGCAAATAGAATTCTTATCATCCAATTGTCTTCCGAGCGCCCAAATCCATCAATTGCTTATGTTTGTTTGGCTGGCAAAGTAAAATTACTCAGAACGCTGAGCTTAGTCGCAACCAATCGGACAATCCAATGGCCGCTAACGGCGTCAAAGCGGACGGCAGACGCCTCAAATTTTTCTCACATATTCAATGAAGAGAGAAAGAGGATACAAGCCATCGATGTCCGATGAACCAGTCGCTTCAAGTTTCTTTCTTTTCGGCTGTAATGGTACAATTCGAACGCGAGAAACAGAATAGAAGCTACCGCCGTTAAAACACTAGGGACCCAATAGAGAAATATCGAAAGTATGGCTATGGCGAGCCACGGAACGACAACGCCAATATGGAACAGTATACTCGTGATGGCAGAGTCACAGTTTGCGACCTCCACCACCCAAAACACGCTCCAGCGCAAAGAACATGGTTCACAGACGGGGTAAGTGTCTCCAGATGCGTCAGGCATCTGGCAATGAGGACCAATATACCCCAACGATGATAATATGAGAGTGATCAATCCGCCGATGGCTGTGTAAAGAGTTGTTGCGATCCAAAGCCACTGCCAAAAATCGTACCAAGCTTGATCATATTTGGAATGAGCTTTCATAGCGTTGTCCGGTGCCTTCGAATTCTCACATTGACCTAGCATCACTATCTGCTGACGATCCATTGCGCGTGTCTGTTTTCGGCGTCAAAGCGGACATTAGCTCAATCCTTTCGCCGCTCATCCCGGGCTTGACCCGGGATCTGGTGCCGCAGGTTCCGTCCAAGATTGCCAGAGATCCCGGCCTGCGCCGGGATGAGCGGATAAATCAATACTGTCTTATGTCTCCTCCTGCCCCAAAGCAGACATCGCGCGTCTTAATGCGCCTCCGCCCAATTCATCCCCGTATCCGCTTCCACCACCAGCGGCACGCTCAGATTCAGCGCGGGCAGCGGTGCTTTCTCCATTGTTGATCGTACGACCTCAATCGTCTGCTCCGCCTCGTCCTCCGGCGCTTCGAAGATCAGCTCGTCATGCACCTGCAAGAGCATCCTGGCCTGCAGTCCGGCTTTCTCCAGCGCCCCTGGCATCTCGATCATGGCGCGCTTGATGATGTCAGCGGCGGAACCCTGGATCGGGGCATTGATGGCCTGGCGTTCGGCAAAGCCGCGTTGCGGGCCTTTGGCCTTGATGCCTTTCAAATGCAGCGTCCGCCCGAAAATCGTCTCGACCTTTTCATGCTCGGCCGCATGTTTCTTGGTCTCGTCCATATAGGCCTTGATGCCCGGGAAGCGTTTGAAATAGGTCTTGATATAGGCGCTCGCCTCATCCCGCGGGATGGACAGCTGGCGGGCCAGACCGAAGCCGGAAATGCCGTAGATGATGCCGAAATTGATCGCCTTGGCGCGGCGCCGGATCATCGGATCCATGCCCTCGATTGGCACATCGAACATTTCGCTGGCCGTCATGGCATGAATATCGAGGCCCTGATGGAAGGCGTCTTTCAGCGCATCAATGCCGGCAATATGGGCCAGCAGGCGCAGCTCGATCTGGCTATAGTCGGCGCTGATCAGGACATTGCCAGGCTCCGGAATGAAGGCTTCGCGAATCTTGCGGCCTTCTTCAGTGCGGATCGGAATGTTCTGCAGGTTCGGATCGTTTGAGGAGAGGCGCCCGGTCTGGGCGCCGGTCATGCCGTAATTGGTGTGAACCCGGCCCGTGCGCGGGCTGATCTGCTGCTGCAGCGTTTCAGTATAAGTCGAGCGCAGCTTGGACACTGTCCGCCAATTGATCACCGCGCGCGGCAGCTCGTGACCTTCGGCCGCCAGGTCTTCGAGAATATCCGCGCCGGTCTGCCAGGCGCCGGTCTTGGTCTTCTTGCCGCCTTCCAGACCCATCTCGTCGAACAGGATCTCGCCAAGCTGTTTGGGCGAACCGAGATTGAACTCGCGGCCAGCCAGTTCGTAAGCCTCGGCCTCATAGCGGGCCATGGACTGGCTGAAATCCGAGGACAGGCGCGACAAGTGATCGCGATCCGCCTTGATGCCATGCGCTTCCATATCGGACAGGACCTGGACGAGCGGGCGTTCCAGCGTCTCATAGACGGTGGTCACGCGTTCCTTGTGCAGACGGGCCTTGCTGTCGAGCCAGAGGCGCAAGGTGATGTCGGCATCCTCGGCGGCATATTCTGTGGCACGGTCGAGCGGCACGCGATCAAACGTGATCTGTTTCTTGCCGGTGCCACAGACATCCTTGAAGCTGAGTGGGGTATGATGGAAGTAGCGTTCAGACAGCTCATCCATGCCATGATTGTGCATGCCGGCATGCATGACAAAGCTGAGCAGCATCGTGTCATCAATCGGCGCCGCGCGCATGCCATAGCGGGCCAGGACCGTGACATCATATTTGAAATTATGACCGATCTTGAGGACGGAATCATCCTCGAACAGGCCTTTCAGCGCGTCCAGCGCCTTGTCCTTATTGATTTGGCGCGGCGGATCGGCGCCGAACATGTCGCCTGAGGCGGCCGACGGATCGCTATCGGGATCGACATGCGCCAGCGGGATGTAGCAGGCCTCACCGGGCGCCAGCGCTAGCGAGACCCCGACAAGGCCCGACTCGTGGGCATCGAGGGCATCGGTTTCGGTATCCACCGCGACATAGCCCTGAGCTGTGGCGCGGGCGATCCAGTCTTCCAGCGCATCGAAATCGCGGATGCAGGTATAGGCGCTGCGATCGATGGGGACTTGCTCTTCCGCAGCCGTTTCTTCCGGCAAGGCGCCTTCCAGTTCGAACGTCTCCTTGACCCGGCGCGTGATGGTGCGAAATTCCATGCGCTCGAGGAAATCGATCAGCGTGTTCGGATCCGGGTCGGCGACGGCGAGGTCTTCCATTGGCACCTCGACCGGGACGTCGACTTTCAGCGTCACCAGATCCCGCGACATGCGGATCTGGTCGGCATTGTCGATCAGGGTCTGCCGGCGTTTCGGCTGTTTGATTTCTTCGGCCCGCGCCAGCAGCGTGTCGAGATCGCCATATTCGGTGATCAGCGTGGCCGCGGTCTTGACGCCAATGCCGGGCGCACCGGGAATATTGTCGACGCTGTCGCCGGCCAGCGATTGAATGTCGATCACTTTGTCCGGACCGACCCCGAATTTCTCGACCACTTGGTCATGGCCGATATGCTTGTTCTTCATCGTGTCGAGCATCGACACCTTGTCCGAGACCAGCTGCATCAGATCCTTGTCGGAGGACACAATCGTTACGCGCGCGCCTTTCGCTTCGGCCTGGCGGGCATAGGTGGCCATCAGGTCATCGGCCTCATAGCCTTCCATTTCCAGCGCATGCGTGTGGAAGGCGATCGCGGCTTCGCGCACCAGCGGGAATTGTGGGCGCAGGTCTTCTGGTGGCTCAGAGCGATTGGCCTTGTATTCCGGGAACATGTCATTGCGGAACGTGTAGGAAGACTTGTCGAACACGCAGGCAAAATGGGTTGGGCGATCGTCGCCCTTGAGATCCTCAAGGAGTTTCCAGAGCATGTTGCAGAACCCGGACACGGCGCCGACGGGCAGGCCATCAGAGGCCCGTGTGAGCGGTGGCAGGGCATGATAAGCGCGGAAAATATAGGCGCTGGCATCAATCAGATAGAGATGGCTGTCAGCATTGATCGGGGCGCTCGGCATCGGCTTAAAGTCCTTCTTTGGAGGACGAGTATTAGCGATGAGTCGTGGGTGTGGGTAGGGGTTAAGCGTGCAAACGCACATATTGCTCGAGCAAGTGATCGACCGATTGAACCGAGCGATTCCGAAATCGGAACAGCCCTTTGCTAAGCGCCAGGTTTTCCCGTTCGAAGTCCGGAATGTTGACCAGATCGCCGGGTGTAACGCCAAATTCCTGACGCACGGCGCGATTGAAATTTGCACCAGAGGAATAGCCCCAGCGTTCTGCGGCGTTGGCGATTCGTCCGCGTTTGACGGGACGCGAGGAGATATCCACCACCGCCCGCAATAATCGCCGGTGACTGATATATTGCCGAACGCCGCCATAGGCATCGAACATCCGATAAAGTGAGGCTCTGGATGCGCCAAAGTCCCGCAATACGGACGTGACGGAAAGGTCCCAATCCTCGAGTCGCTGTTCGACATAGACCCGGATCTGGTCGGCAATCGCGTCGCGGGCGTGACGCCGAACGTCGCCGGTTGGGGCATCGCTCTGGATGGCAAGACGCAAACAGGCCGTCAGACCGTCGATGAGCGTGTCTTCGATGGAATTGTCGGTCAGCAACCCGCTAAAGGCCTGGTCGAATAATCCGTCCAGGGTCCGGCCAAGTCCGGTTTGCGTCGGGATTTTTATCAGGGTCGGATGCGTATCAACATCGTATCCAATCGCCGATTTTGGCAGGAACAGACACTGCATCAGCGATGCGTCCTGGACGCATTCCACGTCACACGCTTGATCGAGGACATAGATTGCGCCGGGATGACGGTCGATATTCAAGTCGCCGGAGCGGCCGCGCAGACCCCCGCGCAAATAGCGGTGCACAAAGACCAGCGGTTCACCATTGCGCGACTGTGCCTTGGTCCGTCGAATGGTGAAGGGATCGCCGTCGCTAATCGAGAAAATGCAACGATCATGGTGCCAGTCAGAGACGCGATACAGACCTTTTGCCTGTTTTGTTTTCAGGGGATCGACGTCAAATAACAGGCCGAGACTGTCGCGCATGTTTGCGGACGGGATTTCGATCGCGCGGCGGCGATGGGCGGAAAACTGGAATCTGTTTCTGTCGTCCCGCATTGTCTGCTCCGTCCCGGACGAGACCCTATCGAGGCTCATCCTGTAACCCACCCTCAATTGAGTTCGGAAATCATGCCTGAAATCAGAAACAAGTTAATTGTCGCTGCGTCTCAGTTTTGCGGAAGCGGCGAGCAGTCTCCGGCTCTGATGCGTGATCGGGGAAACAGGACTGGACTCGAATCCGCGTCACCGCCTAAGCAATTTCGATGAAATCCTATTTCTCTCCGCAAACCGCCCTCGCTGTCGTGATCGCAAACATGGTCGGCACAGGCGTCTTCACCAGTCTGGGCTTCCAATTGATGACGCTGGAGAGCGGATTCGCTTTGATCATGCTCTGGGTCGTGGGGGGGATCGTCGCCATATGTGGGGCGCTCTCCTATGCCGAGCTCGGGGCGGCGCTGCCAAGATCAGGCGGTGAGTATAATTTCCTGGGCAAGATCTATCACCCTGGCGCCGGTTTCGTATCAGGCTGGGTGTCTTGCACGATCGGGTTCTCCGCTCCGGTGGCGCTCGCAGCGATGACCTTTGGCGCTTATACGACTTCATCGCTGCTGCCCGGGGCGTCCGAGAGCGTGACCAATTGGACCGAGCGGGGTCTGGCCATTGCCCTGATCCTCATTCTGACGGTCATCCATACGCGCCAGCGTGAGACCAGCGGAACCTTCCAGAGCGTTTTCACCGGGATCAAGGTGGCCGTCATCATCATTCTCAGCATTGCCGGCCTCGCCCTCGTGACCGATTTCCAGCCGGTCAGCCTGTTGCCGCAATCCGGTGATGTCAGGGCGCTGACCTCAAGCGCGTTCGCCGTGTCGCTGATCTATGTGAGCTATGCCTATACCGGCTGGAATGTTGCGACCTATCTGACGGATGAGCTCGAAAATCCGCAAAAAAGCCTGCCCCGCGTGCTGTTTGCCGGGGCGTTTGGGGTGATGTTGCTCTACATATTGCTCAATGCGGTTTTCCTGCTGACCACGCCCATGGAGCAGATGGTTGGCGAAGTCGAAGTGGGGGTCATCGCGGCACGGCACGTATTTGGGCAGACCGGGGCGATGCTTACCGGCGGCGTGCTCGGCATCCTGCTCATCTCGACCGTCTCGGCCATGACCATTGCGGGGCCGCGCGTCTTGCAAGTGGTTGGACAGGATATTCCGGCGTTTCGCGCGCTGGCCAAATCGAATGAGGATGGAATGCCAACCACGGCGGTCCTGGTGCAATCTGGTCTCGCGCTGATCTTTGTGGCGACGGCGACGTTTGACCAGGTTCTGGTCTTTGCCGGCTTTACGTTGGCCCTGAACAGCCTGTTCGCCGTTTCGGGCCTGTTCGTGTTGCGCTGGCGACAGCCCAATCTCGAGCGCCCATTCAGAGTGCCGCTGTATCCGATCCTGCCGCTCATCTATATTGGCCTGTCCCTCTGGACGCTGATCTATGTCGCGCTTGAACGGCCGCAGGAAGTCGCCGTCAGCGCCGGCTTGATCGCCACCGGCGCTGTTATCTACTTTCTGACGCGCGCGCGTCAGGATGTTGAGGCTTAGACCGAGGTCAGGATTTCCTTCGCGGCGGCGTGGCATTTTTCGATTTCATGATCGAGACCCACACAGATCCGGGTCCATTCCGGCAACTCACTCCACCGCGCGCCGACAACCCGGACGCCCTTGTCGAGCATCTTGGCAGCGAATTCGGCATTGTTCATACCGAGATCCATATAAATGAAACTGCCTTGCGGATCTGGCGCGATCGGGCGCCCGAGATCGTCTGCCATGGCGATCAGTTTCTCGCGGCCTAGCCTGGTCTTGAGCCGCATTTCTTCGAAATAGGCGGTGTCTTCCAGGCTCGCAATCGCGCCAACCAGGCCGAGATGATTGACGTTGGAGAGGCGCCCGGACATGCGCATGTCCATCACCATGTCGGCAGGCATCACGGCATAGCCGATCCGTTGCCCGGCCATCGCGTAGAGTTTCGAGAAGGTTCGCGCTACGACGACTGGTCGACCAGCAGAGACAAACTCGCTCATCACGCCAGCCGGATAATCATCAGCCATATCGAGATAGGCTTCGTCAATGAAGACCGGCACTTTCGCCGAGGCCTCTTCGACAAAGGCCTTCAGCGCGATGGGGTCGATTGTTTTGCCGGTTGGGTTGTTCGGGTTGCAGAGATAGACGGCACCCGTATTTGGACCGATCTGCGCTGCGATGGTCTCAAGATCATAGCCCATGTCGGGGGTCAGCGGCGTATAGATGACATTAACGCCAACTTTCTCGGCCACACGCGGCACGCCCTCATAAGTGGTCGCGGATGTAATGATGTCGCCCCCTTGAACAGAAACCCAGTCGGCAAAGGCAGCGAGTATGGGAGAAGACCCGTTGGTGACTAGAACTTGCTCTGGCTCGACCCCTTCGCGTTCAGCGATGATTTTTCCAAACTTCGCCGTCAGCGGACCGGTATAGCGATAGATATTACCGACCGCCTCAATCATGGCGGTCTGAGCCTTTGGCGATGGGCCGAACGGATTTTCGTTCGACGACATGATCGCCAGCGCATCTGGATCGATCTCCGTGACTGCGGGTTTTTCATCGGCATTGCTGGACGGCGCGCAAGCGGGCAAAACCGCAGCCGCACCAACGGCTCCGACACCGGCCAATTTCAGCCAGGTGCGTCGCGACGGGCGCACCAGGGTATCATCAATCAATTCGGTCATGGACGTCTCCAATGGGCTCGGACCACGCCCGCGATGTCGGGCGGACTCAGCGCATGTCCGGTCATGGCGCAATGCGTGAGAATGGTCGGATGTGTGATAATCGAATGCGCAAGACGGCGCTCCTTCAGGTAAAAGGACAAGTGCGTCGTTGCGAACTGCCGGGCCTCGTTGCGCGGCCCTTGCAGATTTCACCAGGCTGGACGGTTTGCCAAGGAGATTCTCGAAATTGCCGACTCCTGCGCGACGATCCATCTGAATCGCCTCTTATCCGGACAGCTTGCTCGCCGAACGAGCAGATTATTCCCGCCCGGTAATCATGCTCTGGAACGCGTTGATGCGCGGGACGATTTCTGCTTCGAAGCGCCGTCCGTTGAACACGCCATAATGGCCGACGCCAGGCTGGATATAGTCCATTTGCATCTTGTCCGGGATGCCAGCACAAAGATCATGTGCGGCCTGGGTCTGGCCGATACCGGAAATGTCGTCTTTCTCGCCTTCGACTGTCATCAGACCGACTGATTTGATCGCAGCTGGATTGATCAGGCGTTCGCCGCGATAGCGGAATGTGCCGCGTGCTAGACGGTGCTCGCGGAACACGCGGCGGATCGTCTGCAAGTAGAACTCTTCGGTCAGGTCTAGCACGGCGAGATATTCATCATAGAAAACGCGGTGCTTTTCGGCGCTGTCCTCATCCCCCTCAACCAGGTGGTCGAAGAAGCGCGCCTGGGCATCGACATGACGATCCCAGTTCATGTGCATGAAACTGGTCAGCTGAACAAAGCCCGGATAGACGCGCCGCATCATGCCCGGCCATGGCGCCGGGACGGTGTAGATCATCTTGTCGCGGAACCATTCGAAACTGCGCTCTTCCGCCAGCAGGTTTGGCACGGTTGGCGATTTACGCGCATCAATGGGCGACCCCATGAAGGTCATGGTGGATGGCAAGGCCGGATCTTCGTCTTCAGACATCATCGAAATCGCGGCGAGGACGGCTGGGCCGGGTTGGCAGACAGCGACAACATGCGCGCCGGGGCCAATATGCTGCAAGGCCGAGCGGACATGGTCGATATAATCATCGAGATCGAAGCGACCGAACCAGACCGGCGCCATTTTCGCATCGGTCCAGTCGGTGATGTAGACGTCATGGGTCGGCAGGAAGGCCTCGACCGTGCCGCGCAACAGCGTCGCGAAGTGGCCTGAGAGCGGCGCACAGATCAGCAGACGGGGACGGCCCTTTGGTGCGCCTTCGGTTGAAAAATGCACCAGATTGCACCAGGCGGTCGACCAGGTCGTGACCGGCGTGACGGT
Source organism: Pseudomonadota bacterium (assembly GCA_039188075.1). GTDB lineage: Bacteria > Pseudomonadota > Alphaproteobacteria > Caulobacterales > Hyphomonadaceae > Henriciella. Next base: position 7,729 of record JBCCZH010000013.1, on the reverse strand, counting down.
GCAGGTCTTGCCGTCTATCTCGGTGCTCGGGATTTGCCATTCCGGCTTGCCATAATAGCGCGTCGCGCGTTCAAAGACGCTGCTGGCAGCATGCGCAGATCGACCAAGGGACGTGTTGGCAAAGGGATTGAGCGGATTTTCGAGCGCCTGCATCGTACCTTTTGCCCATAGGCGCATAGGCGCCAGGGCCGCACGATTCATCTCGACAAGCGTGTATAGCATCAGTTCCCAATCCCGTCTTTGGTGCACTGCAACATAAGTCAGGCCATTGGTAAAGCCATACTATCCATCGCTGTGTTCTGCATTTCCTGCAGGTTTTGAGCCGATTGGCTTGGCCATCAGGCCGGACAAGTCTTAACCAATTGTGAAGCGTTTCAACCACAGGTTTAATTCATGACGGATCTCGAGCTGCCACTGACCCAATCGCCTGCCTTTGAGCGGACCTGCGATCGGCTGGGCCTTGCAGTGACCCGCGTCTGTGAAGGGACAGCGACGGCGCTGGTCCAGACCCGTCACCTGCCAGTCCTTGGGGCGTTTCACCTCCTATCCCGGGGGCCCGTCGGTGGAGACGAATCGTCCAGGCAGTCGCTGATCCGGCGAATTCGGGCTGAATTCAAAGGGATTCTGGTGATCAATGCGGGGATCGAGCAGCCGCGGCCGGGTGGGTTGAAAGTCGCCGGGGGGGCGGAAATCGCAACCGTCCAATTGGATCGACCAGAGGGAATGCGCACGCGTTTGCATCAAAAATGGCGCAATCAGCTGAAAAAAGCAGAAGCGTCTGGTCTGACAGTAACAGATCAGCCGCTCGACCAACTTCGTCACAAATGGTTCCTGCACGGAGAGGCGGCGCAGCAAAAAGCGCGGGGCTACAAGTCCTATCCAGCGGCGTTCCTGCTCGCATATGCGACAGCGAATAAGGGTCAGGCGCGCCTTTATACTGCAGCTTTGGATGGTCGGCCGGTGGCCGGTATGCTGATCCTGAAACACGGCCGCATGGCCACGTATCAGGCCGGTATAACCACCCCGGACGGGCGTCAGACATGTGCCCACAACCTGCTTCTCTGGCAGATCATGTGTGACTTGCACGCCAAAAAGGTCACACGGCTTGATCTTGGCCGTGCCGACCTTTCACCCGGATTGCGCCGATTCAAATGCGGCGCCGGGGCCGAGGTGCAAAAGCTCGGCGGTAGCTTCCTGTTTCACCATTGGGTGCGGCCTCGAACGGCAGACATTCAGCCCGACTCGATCGCCGAGAAACGACTGGCAAATATCTGATGCCCCACATTGCAGCGCTTACAGAAATTTCACGCAAATTTGCCCTGAATTCGTAACGAAGTTCAGGGACAAAAGCAGCGATTTGGCAGGATCTCCTGCTTAACTCGGCTTGTGTTAGAGGGGAAACCGATTAAGCGCGCGCCGATGACTTTTGACGAGACACACCCAGACTCGAAGCAAACAGGACCTTGCTTCAAAGTCGGTAACTTTTCGCTCAGCGCGAAACGCTCCTGCGCCGAAGCGCGCGAGGAGCTCGGCCTGTCGCATCGGGAAGTCGAATTGATGATGTGGGTCTGTTCCGGATTAACCAAGAAACAGATTGCCAAACGCATGGGTGTATCGCCCGCCACGGTCGATACGTTCCGCCGACGCGCCTATGTCAAACTGGGGGTCAGCACGAGCGCCGCCGCAGCATCCATCATGTCCGCCTTTCTCGCTGGCAGCACCGTCAAAGCCCATGGTCTGGCGCCCGTTTCCTAGCCAAGGTGCTGGGTCAAGCATTGCGCCATATATTCGGGATCCGCATCGGCTTCGGCGAAGAAGGTCTTCAGCTGCCAATTCTCATCCATCAGATAGAGTAGCGATGTGTGATCCATCGTATATTCAGCCAGACTGTCCGGCGTCTCGATCCGTTCATATTGGGCGATGAAAGCATCCGCGGCAGCCGCGATCTCATCTTCTGTGCCTGTCAATCCGACCAGATTGTCGGGAAAGGCTGCCGTGGAAACATAAGAAGCCAGCGCTTCTGGCGTGTCTCGCTCTGGATCGACGGTGATTAGCAGGGTTTGCGGCGGGGGCACATTGTCGGGCAAGGCTTCATAGGCGCGATTGACGGCGACCAGTGTGCCCGGACAGATATCAGGACAGAAGGTAAAGCCGAAATAGATCAGGGTCGGCGCACCTTTGTAAGTTGCTTCGGTGACGCGCTCACCCGTGTGCGAGACCAGGCTGATCGGACCGCCAATGGTATCATAGGCGCGGGTCATACAGCCAGCGGCCGCACCGCCCGCAGTGGCATCCTGTGTCGGCTGCGAGCAGGCGACGAGGGCTAGGCTGGTCAGTCCGAGGAAAGTGGCATTAGAGAGTTTCATCCCTGCGATATGGCATATTTGCGGAATATGATAAGGGGCCGTGACGCCGCATGCGGAGGACCGGTTTGGAAGATTTGAACGCGACACGCGCAGGCATGGACGAAGCGCTGGTCAGCCTGTTACCGGAAGGCCTGTCCAATGTCGGGGCCGCGCAGGGGCGGACGCGCCTGGCAACGCTGATGACCTTGCGTTGGCTGGCCGTGGCAGGTCAGACGCTGGCCGTCCTGTTCGTAAATTTTGGTCTTGGGTTCAGCTTGCCATTGGGGCTCTGCCTCGCGGTGATCGCGGCGTCGGCCTGGCTCAATGTGTTCCTGTCTTTCGCGGCGGTCGGTCCGCAATTGCTGAAAGGCTGGGAGGCGGCGCTGCAGATCGGCTTTGATGTGGTTCAGCTTGGCTTGCTGATCAGTCTGACGGGCGGTTTGTCCAATCCCTTCCTGCTCTTCCTGATCGCACCCGTGACGGTGGCGGCCTCCAGTTTGAGAGCGCGATATACCGCGCTGATTTCCGTCCTGGCGATCGGTTTGGCAGCGTTAATGCCGGTCTTCGCCTTCGAATTGCCCTGGCGCGAAGGCGAAAGCCTGATTTTCCCGCAATTGTTCGAAGGCGGCCACTTTGCCGCCCTGTGTATTGGTATTGTCTTTTTTGCCTTGTCGGCCCAGCGGGTGAATGAGGATGAAGCCAAAATGGTGCGTGCCCTTGATGCGGCGGCGGTGGTGATGTCGCGCGAACAACGCCTGTCGGCCCTCGGCGCGATGTCGGCGATGACGGCGCACGAACTCGGTACACCGCTGGCCACCATCCATCTGGTTGCCAAGGAGTTACAGACCATGTTGCCGGAAAACAGCCCGCACCTGGAAGATGCGACCCTGTTGGCGGAACAGGCGGAGCGTTGCCGTGATATCCTGCAACGCCTGGGGCGGGCCAGAGAAGCCAGCGATATGGTGCATGCGCGCATGCCGATGAGCGCCCTGGTCGAGGAGGCTGCGGCGCCTCATAAGGGCCTCGGTGTCGCGGTCCGGGTTACCTATGAAGCTGGTGAGGGCGGCGAGGCGAAGGTGCCAACCATTCGCCGCAGCCCGGAAATCCTGCACGCGCTGGGCGCCTTTATCGAGAATGCGGTGAGTTTTGCCGATTCTGAAGTGCGCGTCGTGGCCAATTGGACCGAAGCACAATTCATCGTCACTGTGCGCGATGATGGGCCGGGCTTTGCCGCCGAAGTGATGCCGAAACTGGGGGAACCTTATGTATCGCAACGCGGCGAGGCGCAATTGGGCGGCGGCGATATGGGACTGGGCTTTTTCATCGCCAAAACCCTGATCGAACGCACAGGTGGACGGATTGCGACACGCAACCGCGCGGCACCTCGTCACGGGGCCATTGTGCAGGCAGTATGGCCTAGAACTGAATTACAGCCTTTGGACAATACGGAAAATAACCTAGATTAGGGGCTGAAGGAGCTAGAAATGGAATCCCCAGTTACAGTAAAACTGCACGAAAGCCTGAAAAACGTCGAGGATCGGACCTGTTTGGTGCTTGATGATGACGGCCCATTTCTTCAACGCCTGGCGCGGGCGCTGACTCAGCGCGGGTTTCTGGTCTCTGCGACTTCGAAAGTATCCGAAGCGCGCGATATTGCGCGCCTGAACCCACCGGCCTTTGCGGTGCTGGACTTGCGCCTGGAAGACGGATCGGGGCTGGATGTGGTCGAAGTGCTGCATCGCTATCGGCCTGAGGCGAGGGCCGTGATCCTGACCGGATATGGCGCGATTGCGACCGCCGTCGCTGCGGTCAAGGCCGGCGCGGTCGATTATCTCGCCAAACCCGCTGATGTGGAGGACATTGTCCGGGCGCTGGTCAATTCAGGCGACGGACTGCCGGAACCGCCGGAGAATCCGATGTCTGCCGATCGTGTGCGCTGGGAACACATTCAGCGCGTCTACGAGCTGTGCGGGCACAATGTGTCCGAGACGGCCAGGCGGCTCAATATGCACCGCCGGACGCTGCAGCGCATCCTCGCCAAACGCGCGCCACGTTAGGGCTTGCACACTTCGAACAAGGTCGATTAGGTGCGCAGTATGACTGCGCCTCCACACGTCATTGGGCAAGACTTGTCGAAGCTCGCTGGAATCCAGCACGGTTTTTTTGGCCGCAAGGGCGGTGTCTCAACGGGCTTGTATGACAGTTTGAACATTGGCCAGGGGTCTGATGATGACGTCCAGGCCATTCGCGACAATCGTGATCGCATCCGCGATGCGATGGGGGCGGAGAAGCTTTTATCCTGCTTTCAGGTGCACAGCGCAAAAGTGGTCGAGGTCACAGAGCCATGGCGAACGCGTCCTCAAGCCGATGGCATGGTCACCAAAGTGCCCGGACTCGCGCTTTGTATTCTGTCAGCGGATTGTGTACCCGTCCTGTTCGCGGATTCCGAGGCCAAGGTGATCGGCGCCGCCCATGCCGGCTGGAAAGGGGCGATCGCCGGGATATGTGAGGCCACCCTGTCTACCATGGAAGAGATGGGTGCTGATCGCGGTCGCATCCATGCTGCGATCGGACCGGCAATCCAGCAGCCGAGTTATGAAGTCGGCCCCGAATTCCGGGATACATTTGTCGGCGAACAGGAATGGACCGATCGCCTGTTCAAGGCAGGCCGCGAGGATCGCTCGCATTTTGACCTGATCGGCTATGTAGAGGCCGTTTTGAAGCGCGAAGGCATCGGCGCGATCGACAATATTGGACATGATACCTGCGCCATGGAGGATGACTATTTCTCCAATCGCCGCCGCAATCATCGCGGTGAGGCCGATTATGGTCGCAATGGCAGCGTCATCATGCTGAGCGCGTGAGTCAGACATGAAACTCTATGACTACAAGGCCGGGCCAAACCCCCGCCGCGTTCGCATTTTCCTGGCCGAGAAAGGGATTGATGTCCCGCTGGCGCATACGGATATCGTCAAGCGCGAGCAGAAAACGCCTGAATTTCTGGCCAAGAATCCGATTGGATCCATCCCGGTGCTCGAACTGGAGGATGGGACATGTATTTCGGAATCGGTTGCGATCTGTCGCTATTTTGAGGAATTGCATCCGGAACCTCCCTTGTTCGGACGGACGCCTCTGGAGAAAGCGCAAATCGAAATGTGGCTGCGCCGGGTCGAGCTGAATTTCATGGTCCCGGTTGGCCTGGTGTGGATTCACGGACATCCGCTGACAGCGCACCTGATCAAACAGATCCCGGAAGCGGCCGAGCAGAATCGCAAGCGCACGCAGATCGGCTATGCGCTGTTGAATGAGCAATTGGCCAATCATGACTTCGTTGCCGGAGACGATTATAGCGTGGTCGATGCGGTCCTGCTGGCCAGTCTGGACTTTGCCAATGGACTGGTTGGTGTGCCCTATGACTCATCGCTGACCCATTTGAAGCGATGGCATGAAAACGTGTCCGCTCGGCCAAGCGCGGAGGCTTGAGATGATCCAGTTGCTGAAACAACCGAGAACGCTGTGGATCCTTTTCACTCTGTTCGTGCTGGAGACGATTGGCTTTGGCGTGATCATGTGGATCTGGGATTTCCACATCATCGACGAAATGAGTCATCCTGAAAGCATCAGCACCCATATTGCCGCCATGAGCGAAACCCAACGGGTCGTGCATGCCTGGATGACGGCGACCCTCGATGTCGCTTATCCGCTGACCTATGGCCCGCTGTTCGCGGGGCTCGCCTTACAAAGGTTCAAGCCGGCCTTTGCGATCCCGGCCTTCGCGGTCATTCCGACGGATCTTGCTGAAGGCTATGTCCAGGTCACGGCTTTGTTGGGCGATGAGTCTATTTTGTGGCTGAAAGCCTATTTGACCCCGATCAAGCTGGTTCTGTTCATTGCTGCGATGGCGATTGGCATTGCGGCGCTGGTCGTTTGGTTTCGCGGCAGAAAGACGAGTCCCCCTTAACGCCGCGTCGTGATTTGCTGCGCCGTTGCGATGCTGCGGACCTGATCCGCCGCGCCAATGATCCGTCCCTCCAACGTGATCAGACGGCGACTGCGCGACACCACGTTAGCCTCCAGGTGAAGCGACTCGTCGCGCGACAGGCTCATGAATGAAATACTGAGATGACTGGTTCGAAAGGCTTCATCCTCCTGAATGACCGTCATGGTCGCAAAGGCGAAGAGTTGATCGAAAAGGGCTGCGATATAGCCGCCAAACACAGTGCCGTCCTGTTGCAACAGTTCCGGTTTCGGGGTCCAGCGCTTGCGCACCCAGCCTTCGCCCCAATCGTCGATTAGTCCGAGCTGAAGCGTCTCTGTCACGGGAGGGACATGATGTTTTCCGCGTATCATATTGTCGAGCATTTCCGTCGCCCAGGTCATGGTCTCTCTCCCAAATCTCGATATGATGACGGTCGAGACGCGCGAGGAAACTCGCATCCTGGATTTGCGAAGACGGGTTAGAAAAGTGATGGAAAAACAGCGCAGAAACCCCGAGCAATCACGTGCAAAAGTCACCTGCGATGCCATTCTGACGGCGGCAGCTCAGGTTTTGGAGCGTGGTGGTGATGCGGCTTTCACCACCAATCGAATTGCTGAACGTGCCGGTGTCTCGATTGGATCCGTGTATCAATATTTTGCAAACAAGGACGATATTCTGGTTGCGCTGGCTGAGCGAGAGGAAGCGACCCTGCTGACCGATAATGGCTTGCGAGATCTTTCGAGTGCACGGAAAGAAAGTGCGCTTCGACTGGGTCTGCGGTCCTATATCAACCTTTTACCCAACTGTCCGACGGCACGGGTAAAGGCCCTCGAAACCGTGTTGGAAAGACGCGGTCCTGAAGGGGTCGCCGAAGAAACCGATCGCCGGTTTGCTGAATTCGATGCGTTCAGATCACTCTCATCCACCGATCGGTTTGTGCTCTCGCGGGCGATTACAGGCGTGGTGCAGTCAGCCGTTCGCGAACAACGCGTCGATTTTCATTCGCGCGCGTTCGAGGATTCGCTGGTCAACCTGGTCCGGGGCTTTCTCAAGATGCAGGCCGGTACGGCAGGCGAGCGGCGCGGTTAGAGAGCAAGAGAACTGCACCCCCGATCACCCCGACCAGTGCCAGTTGGACGTATCGAAACGCGGGATGGCCATCATACGGCCCGGGAAAGCTCAGCAGATAAAGAACCGGCACAAGTCCAGCCAGACAGGTCGCGCCAAAACGCTGGGTGCGCACGCGCCAGGAGATAGCTTCCGAACGATTCATCAGCCGCCAACCACCCATCAACAGGAGGAGGCCCAGTGAAAACAGGGCAAGGTAGGCAAGCTTGCAGGTCAGTACGATCGAGAATGGTGAAAATGCTGTGAGCTTCGATGCTATCGGCCAGGCAAAGACCTG
>JBCCZH010000012.1:0-19504 GCA_039188075.1 Pseudomonadota bacterium | reverse complement strand
CGACCAGAAACGCAGCTGGGACCGGGTGGCCGGAGAATTGAGCCAGTCCTATCGGGTCATCGCGCCAGACCTGCGCGGCCACGGACAGAGCGATTGGGTCAGCGACGGCGACTATACGATCATGGATTTCGTCTTTGATTTACGCAGCCTGATTTCGCATCTGGAGATTGAACGCTTCACCCTGATCGGCCATTCGCTCGGCGGCAACATCGCACTTCGCTATGCTGGTATGTTCCCGGAATCGATTGAGAAGCTCGTGGCGCTGGAAGGCCTTGGGCCCTCGCCGCGCATGCTGACTGAACGCCAGGCCACGCCGATCACCCAGAGGTTGCATGAGTGGCTGGAACAGCGGCAGAAAATGTCGATCCGTACGCCGCGCATCATGGCGGATGTCGCAACCGCGCAAGCGCGCATGCAGGCCGCATTCGAACATCTGCCGGAAGACCTGATCCACCATTTGACGGTGACGGGGGTCAAGCAGAATGCCGATGGCACGGTGAGCTGGGCCTATGATCCAGCCGGCATGGGGCGGTCGCCGGCTGATCTGACGCATGACCAGGTGGTGCATCTTTGGGGTGAGATCACGTGTCCAACCTGGCTCGTCTATGGCGCCGACAGCTGGGCCTCAAACCCGGCCGAGGATGGACGGGCGACCGCGTTTCGAAATGCCAAAGTGAGCCTAATCGACCAGGCCGGTCACTGGCTACATCACGACCAGTATGACGTCTTCATGCGCCAGCTTCACGAGTTTCTTGGCAGGCCGTCTTCTGACTCCTAAGGTCGCGATGAGAAACGGCGAAGAAGGTTGGCGATGACAGAGCAAAACGTCCCCATGACGCAAGGCATCGAGGCCCTGGCGGAGCGGGTGAGAGAGATCCATTCGGAACAATCGGATCTGGTCATCGCCCTGACGGGCTCCGTAGCTTCTGGCAAAAGCACACTGGCCCGGCACCTGGATGAAACTCTAAGCGCAGGGCTAACGGTTGAGACCGTCTCGACAGATGGGTTCCTGTTTCCGACGGCGTTTTTGCGCGAACAAGGCCTGTTCCAGAAAAAGGGGTTCCCGGAAACCTATGACCGATCTGCCATGGAGGCTGCGATTGCGAGCATCCGCGGCGGCGCCACGGATTTTCCTGGCTATAGTCACATTACGTTTGACCCGGACCCAGCGCTGACGCGCCGCCTCGAGCCGGTTGAGATCCTGATCATGGAGGGCCTGGGCTTTCAGCCGCGCGTCGCGGCGCAGGCGGCCCCGCATGAGCCCGATCTTTTAATCTATCTCGATGCCGACCTGGATCATATCGAAACCTGGTTCCTGGAGCGGTTCTTGCGGTTCTGGCATGCGGCAGAGCATGACCCGACCAGTTTCTATGCGCAGTTCCGGCATATGTCGGAACCTGAACTGATCACATTTGCAAAATCCGTCTGGGCAGCGATCAACTTGCCCAATCTTGAGACCCATATCCTGCCCTTGCGCGAGCATGCCGACCTGGTGGTCAAGAAAGACGCAGATCACGCCATTCAGATCACGGAGGATCGCTGGGCGACGCGCTAGCTGCCTCTATTTGCGGTCATACTTGTCTTCCTTGCGGTCACCGAACAGCATGCGCTGTTCCAGCCGCCGCCGCAGTCCGCCATAATAGGCTTCGAGAAAGGCCAGGGCCGTTTCACCCGGTTGCGGCGAATGGCCGATTTTCTTGGCGATGCGATTGGCGACGCTTTCCTTGATCTCATCGGTCGACTGACGCAGGACATCTTCGAGAACGTGCAGCTCATGAATGCCATAAACCTCCAGCTGCTCGGTTGAGAAGACGATCGCGCCGCCGGTCACCGGTTCGACCGATGCGATGTCCTTGAGCAGACGGACTTTCGGGGCGTGGATGACCATGGTCCCGGCCACCAGGTCGCCAATTCTCAACTTGTCCTTGTTGAAGAGCGGAAACAGGACAAACACAGCGCACCACAGGAGGAGCAACCAGTTGATCCAGCCTGCCACACCATCGACTCCGAAACTGAACAGGACCGTGAGTGGCAGAAAGAATTCAAGCTCACGCAGGAAGTTTCGGGCGATCACGGCATTGGCGGTCAACCGTCCACCGCGGCGATCTGCGACCCGCAAGCCGAGCGCGCGCTTGCCGGGGGTCGCGGCCTTGCGGCCAATCTCGAAGAAAATGAAATAGAAATTCCGGACAAAGAAGATCAGGACCTGTGCCACAGCGCCGGCAATTTGCCAGCCGCGAAAGTCGAAGGCGCCGGCCACAGTGGCGATGGCCCAGATGATCACGAACATCAGAATGAATTGCAGGCCAATGTCGAGAACAAAGGCACCAAACCGCTCGCCAAACGTCGAGATCTTCAGGTTCAGAACCGCGCCTTCTGGCGTCACCAGCGTGCGATTCTGCTTGGCGGCTTGTTCGCGATACCGCATCCGCGCGCGGCGGCGTTTGCCTTCTTCCACGGCATCTATAATGGTCGTATCAGTCACGTCGATCGACCTCGCCGCGTCGCGGAATGTAGAAATAGCCGAGCCAGAGGAGCAAGCTTGTGCCCGCAATCGCGTAGCGGACCTCATCGACATTGATCAGCTGCCGTCCAAAGCCTTCCAACAGGGCGGCGAGGAAGAGCATGATGACCGCACCTATGATCACCATGGCGGCTTTCTCGCCTGCCCCGCGCGTCGATTCCAGGCGCGACTTTCGGCCCGGGAACGCCACGGCGCCGCCAATCATGAACCCTGCCGCGCCCGCCAGAATGATGGCGAACAATTCCGTCACCCCATGGATGAAAAGCCAGCCCGTCAACTCATAGGCGAGGCCCTTCTGCCAGAACACGGCATAGAAGCTGCCCAGATAGACGCCATTGTAGATCAACAGCACGGCGGTCGGAATTCCAAACGCGAAGCCGAGGGCGAAGGCAAAGATGGCGATCCCACTATTGTGCGAGAAAAGCTGCGCGGCGAACGCCCCCAACATGTCCACGATATCGAGGTCCTCCGTATACAGAGTCGCTCTCAATTCGTCATACGTGGCATTGGGGTTTCGCGCGTCCCAGCCGCTGTGAAAGGTCCAGTACCATTCATTGTCATTCAAGGTCAGGAAGAAAGCCAGCAGGCCACCGCCAAACAGGCATAGAAACGCCAGGAGCGTCGGGCCGCGTGCCGCGCTGACGGCTGCTGGCCAGTCGCGCGCGAAAAATTGCGCGATCCGCTCACCCATCCGCGCGCGTGTGCCATAGACAAAGAAATAGGCGCGCGCGCACAGGGTTTCGAGATAGGCGATGACATTCTGATCGAGCGAGATGTTTCGCGCCACTGACAGAGACGAGACCGCTTGCCGGTATAGGTGCGGCAAGTCCGTGAGGTCATCATCCGACAGACCTTTGACCCCCTTATTCTCGGCCACGCGAACGATCCGGTCGAGTTCCGCCCAGTCGGCTTCGCGCTCTTCCCGAAAGCGATAGGACTTCATCACGCGATCGCTCACAGCATTTCCCTCCGCTTGATATCGAGATAGCGCGAGACCAGGTCAGCGCTGAATCGTTCCGGCCGGGTCTCAATCACCTGAACACCGAGATGTTCGAGCTTGCGGAGCACCACTTCGCGATCTTTCAACAAGCCATCGGCGACGACTGCGCGCGAAACCAGATCGGCGGTTCGCGGCTCGGCTTCGATCATTTCGGACAATTGCTCGTCTTCAAAACAGGCAAAGATAATCAGATGTCGATCCATCAGGCGCTTGATATTCTCCAGCATCAGTTCTGCAGAGATCGTATCGACAAAGTCGGTAAACAGAATGATCAGGCTGCGGCGCTCAAGTCGCGCTGACAGAGATGTCAAAGCAAGCGTGTAATTTGCATCCTCGGCTGAGTAATCGAGGCGGGTGGCAAGTTGCTGCATGTGCGGGAACGCGCCGACACCGCTCAACACATTGCTGGTCACGGTCGGCTTGGCGTCGAAGCCGAACAGCGCCGTCTTGTCGCCTGACCGCAGCGAGACATAGGCCAGCAGCAAGGCTGAATTGATCGCCCGATCGATCTTCGGTACCCCGCCCAGCGGTTCGCACATCAGGCGCCCGGTATCGAAGGCGAAGACGATATTGTGGTTGCGTTCGGTCCGGAATTCCTTGGCCAGCAATTGGCGGTGACGGGCCGAGTGTTTCCAGTCAATGTCGCGGCGGTCCATGCCAGCAGAGAATTCACGCAAGGCATCAAACTCCGAACCATTGCCGCGATCAATCTGCATCTTGATGCCAAAATCAGCGTCGCGTGTGTAAAGCCGCACCGCTTCTTCCTGCACCCAGCGCGTATTCGGCGTAATCGGCACGTCGAGGGCCAGCGGCTCAACGCGCTTCACGCGGATCAGGCCCAGCGGGCCGGTCCAGTTCAGCCAGAGCCGTTCGAGTCGACCTGTACCACGTCGCAAAGGGAGGAGTGGGCGCGAGAAATCATGCTGCCGCCCAGAAAACCCGTTCAAGACGACGGCATTGGGCGGCTCGATAAACGCATTGGTTTCCAGCAAGGCATTGACCTGCTGCGGCAGCGGTCCGCGTGCGAAACGGAGCGAAATCTCGACGGGATCAGAGCTGTTTATGTACAGAACCGCGGGCGCATTCACGTCGACGTCCAGCGCGCCGCGCCGGGCGGCGAGGGCCAGGTCGAGCAGCATCAGGCCGAACATGATGCCAATCCATGCACCGGACAGGCCCCAGAAAGCCGGGGCCAGAACCGCTATGACGAGCAGCACGGGAAGGCCCAGCAGCATCAACCAGATGGCACGGAGGGAAGGCGCGATCATCTCTGGCCCTATCCTTAGCGTGGCGCCGCCGTCTGCTCGATAATGTCGAGCAACGTATCGTCCGTGGTGCGGCCTTCAATCTCCGCCGCGGGGGACAGGATCACACGGTGTCGGAGCGCCGGCAGGGACAAGGCTTTCACATCATCCGGTACGACATAGTCACGACCATCTAGTGCCGCCCGCGCACGCGCGGCGGCGGCAATGGCAGCGGCAGCGCGCGGGCTGGCGCCATGCGACAAAGCCGGAGTTTCGCGCGTCGTGCGGACAATATCGACGATGTAAGCGACAATATCGTCCTGCACCCGCACTTGCTCGACCGAAGCCACCGCGTCGGCGAGCTGATCCGGCTCAATCACCGCTTCGACACCAAAAGCAGCGGTCGATTTCATGCCGCTGCGATTGCCGTGGCCCGCGACAATGGCGAGTTCTTCCTCGCGGCTTGGATAAGCGAGGACATGTTTGAACAGGAATCGATCCAGCTGGGCTTCCGGAAGGGGATAGGTGCCTTGCTGTTCAATTGGGTTCTGCGTTGCGATGACGGTGAAACGATCATTCAGCGCATAAGGCTCGCCATCAATCGTCACCTTGCGTTCCTGCATGGCTTCCAGTAGGGCGGCCTGTGTTTTCGGGGGCGTCCGGTTGATCTCGTCGGCGAGCAGAAGGTCAGTAAAGATCGGGCCCTTGGTCAGAGTGAATTCATTGGTCGAGAAATTGAACAGATTGGTGCCGAGCACGTCGCCGGGCATCAGGTCCGGCGTGAACTGGATGCGGCCAAAGTCCAGCTTGATGGCGGCGGCAAAGCACTGGGTCAGCAAGGTCTTGGCGGTTCCGGGTGGGCCTTCCAGCAATATATGTCCGCCTGAAAACAGAGCGGTCAGCATCAGATCGACCGTATCTGACTGGCCGATCACGGCCTTGCCGACTTCCGCCCGGATCTGACCCGCCAGGGTTTTGATTGCCTCAATGTCCATCTTTCATCTCCTGTCGCCAACGCCAAAGGGCGAGGGCTTTGTCTCTCAAATCATTGCGACCAAGGGCCGGCTCGGTCAGGCTTTGACTCTGCTCCGACCAGGTCTGCGAAACGTCTTTCTGTTCAGCCAGGCGGTCGACCGTCTGTGCAAACGCCTCTGACTGGGTCTGCGGTGGCAATCCCAATTGCCGGGCCAGGTTGCGCTCGGTCATTTGTCGATACGGCGTCGCCATCTGGCCTTCGCGGCGAGCCATGGAGACAAGACCGGCAGAGCTTTCGGCCAGCGCTTTCTTGCCAAAGGCGATCACCCGGTCCTCCGGTTCTGGTGGCCCAAATCGTATGAATGCGGCCCATCCGATCAGGAACATGGTGGCCAGCGCAATCAGTGAGGCGCCGAGGAAGGGGCGATCAAAAATCGCGCGTAACAGGCTTTCTGAGCGCGCAAATCCGTGCAGCGTGGCGTCAAACGTGATCGTACGATCGGAAAAGCCGTCAAGATATTCAGAATAGACCAGCAACCAGTCAAACAGTTCCAATGCCGTGCGGGCATTCTCGCGGCGCGCCAGGCCAAACGTGTTGATCACATCGGGATCACTCAAAACATAGATTTCACGGCCCGGGAGTTTGGCGAGCAGCGTTCCGCCGGGTCGATCAATCACAGATTCGAGGCTATCGCTCTCAATCACTTGCATCTTCTGTTCAAATGACGGTGCGATCGCCCCGAACGGTGTGCTGACCTGGTCGGGGTTTCTTCGTCGCCAGATCTGGAGATCGGAATCAAACGCGGAGGCAATCGACTCGACCCGTTCGCGGCTCAGAATTTCTGTATCCTTCTCCCAACTGGGTTTTTCCCAATCGCGAAAACCGGACCATTTCGGCAGAACGTAAAGGGCCGGCTCGGAGACAAAATTCTGATCAAACTCATCTTCCGCACGATTGAAGCCATATTCCGGGATCGTAATCACCAACAGGCCGGGCGTGTAATTCAGCGAACTGGACAGGCGTGATATCTTGACCGAATGGCCATCCGCTTCCAGCAGGTCGATCAGGCCAGCATATCCCAAAGAGGATTTAGAATAGGGATGGTCCCCCGCCCGGTTCTTGCTGGCCAGATCAGGCGACCAGGCGATCAAGGCAAAAATCGCGATAAAGGCCAGTGTCCCGATCCCGATCATGATGATCGCGGTCAGGCCTGAAAACGGGTTCGCATTGCCGGGCAGGCGCTCGCTCATGACCAGGCCTCCCCAAAGGCGAACGTCTCATAAGATTGCCGTGCCTCGCGCCAGCCCGCTTCGGTCACGTCCTGGCCTCCAAAGAAGCTGCGCTCGACGATTCGGATGATTGGCGAGAGCGTGTCGCGAATCCAGTCTGGCAGGATGCCCAGCGCGCCGATTTCGCGTGCCGTCAGCGACCGCCCGATCACGCCGGTTTTCTTCTCCTGAATATCCGCGATCGACCGGAACAGAAGCAAATGGACCGCTTCGGCAAACCGCCCTTCGGCGGCGAGGGCGTCTGCATCTTCCAGCAAAGCACGGGCGCGCGTGGCCTCAGGCCGAAGGTCCGGTACGATTGAGACATCCGGGTCGGCCTGTTTGTCTTTTTGCCGGCCGCGCAGGGTCAGGCTCTCACCGAACACCATGTAAACCCCGGCCAGAATGGCGATGATGATGATCAGGGCGAGCAAATAGCCCAGCACCCCGCCAATGGCTTCAAAAAAGGCCGCAATGGCGCGCACGAAAGCATTCGGTTCGCGCGAACGCCGTTCCTCTGGCTCCAGCGCTTCAGGCTCCCATTCAGGCCGGGTTTTCTGGAAACTGTCATCGGCCTTAAAGCTGGCCAGAGCGCGGTCGAGACGCTCATCGCTGATGGCGATGGAGTCGTGCGATGTGTCGCGGGCATGGACAGGATCGTCTGGGACCTGCTCGAACGTTTGCGCGGTCGCTGCGACGCAGACGCCGCACGCCAGAAGCGGGAGTGTCAGATGCCTCAAAACCTTAGCTGCGCTCACGCAATATGCCTCCGATCCCTTTCATCTATTTCAGAGCCAATGGCCCGCGTCCATTCCTATCTTGTAGAATTAAGTCTTCCGACCGATATGGAACAAACGTATGAAAACAAGGCAGAGACATGGATCGTGTAGGGCAATACGAAGACTTGAAATCTGAAATCGCAAGTGTGGTTTCGGGTGAGACTTATGTTCCGGCTCGATATGCCAGCGCGGCCTGCCTCTTGTCGCAAGCCTTTTCACCGCGATTCTTCTGGACCGGCTTCTATGTCGTCGACCCGCTCAAACCGTCAGAGCTGGTGGTTGGGCCGTATCAGGGCACGCTAGGGTGTCTGCGAATCCCATTTGGTAAAGGCGTTTGCGGGGCCTGCGCCGAGCAGGGTGAGAGCATCATCGTCCCGGATGTGCATGCCTTTCCTGGGCACATTGCTTGCGATAGCCGCACCAATTCGGAAATCGTGGTCCCGGTCTATGATGCATCCGGCGCGCTGGCGGCCGTGCTCGATGTCGACAGCGAGCAGTCGGATGCGTTCGATGAGGTCGATCGCTCAGGGCTGGAAGCGATTTGCCGCACTCTCCTGACCGCCTGAGGGCAGGGCAGGGTCATCTTCTTCAGGCGCCGGGGTGATTTGCGGCACGGCTTCAGCGATGCGCTGGGTCAGCGCCCGCTCCATGATGTCGAGTTTTTCAGCTCTGATATTCGCTTTCACTTCGATAGAGGGATTGAACGTCATCCATTGATCACTGGCTTCATCATAAGCGGGCCAGTCCGGTAATCCAGCGCCGTTCGGATCTCCCGTTTTGGCGAAATTGGTCCAGTACATCCCCATCGCTTCGGTCAAAGCTTCGTCCTCGTCGGTCAAACCGGCCAATGGACTATGCGAGTCAAAGACAAAGAAGATCTCGGCCGCGTGGAAGGCGCCAATGGTCTGCGTCTTTGAAGGCGGGATCCTTGTAAAATGATACAGGTAAGACGGCGCGCCGCTTGCTGTATTGGCCTTGGCCAGATAGCGCATGTGCACGCCGAACAGGTCGTCGCCGAGCATGTCTGTCTCGGCTTTCTGATAGGTCTCTGGATCGTCCAGCCCATACAGTCGGATCAATGCTTCAGCATCAGCATTGCCATAGATCTCGCGTAGATGGGCGAGGCGTTCGTCCAGCGATTCCGGAAAGTCGGGGACCAGAATGGTGGGTCTTTGAATCGAGTCATAGAACAGGGTGGCTTCATCTGCATTATAGCCGGCGAGAATAGGCACATTGTGAATGCTGCCATCGCCGATGGCCTGACCCATCAGTTTCGGGATCACCACGCCATCCACGGTCGGGAGGGCATAGTCGCCGAGATGCATCTTGTTTGGGATATGCGCGATAATGTCTGCCGCCGGTAGCACCCGCAGATCAGCTGCGCTCGCATCCGCGGGCGCCAGGCCATCAAAGAACTCGAGCCCCGCTTCATGCATGGTCAGGCGACCTTCAATCGCGGTGGTCAGCCCGTTGCCATTATAGGAGGAGGCGCCGCTTTGCAGGATGGCCTTGTGAAACAGGCCTTCGCTGAGCGGGCTCGACATGATTTCGGTGACGGATTGTGCGCCGGCGCTCTCTCCGAAAATGGTGACATTGTCAGGATCGCCGCCAAACACGGCAATATTCTCCCGGATCCAGTCCAGGGCGGCGATTTGATCGAGCAGACCATAATTGCCTGACACACCGCGCGGGTCATCGGCGCTCAAGGCTGGATGCGCGATATAGCCGAATACGCCGAGCCGATAATTGATCGTAACCAGGACGACGCCATTGTCGACCAGCTGATTGGCCTGGTAGATGCTTTGCGAGCCTGCGCCCGCCTGGTGACTGCCGCCATGAATCCAGACCATGACTGGTTGCAGCTGGTCGCCGCCGGCATTCGCTGTGCGGACATTCAGGAACAGACAGTCTTCGCTTTCAGGTGGTGTTGGAGCGCTTTCCAGGACGACCGATGCAAGATGCCGCTGAACCGCGTTGAGCCCCATTCCATTCAGCAGGTCGCTCAGAAATTCGCCGCTGCCGGCCCGTGCCTGAACACACTCTGCGCCAAATTCGCGACCATCCCGAACGCCGTCCCAGTTTGCCGGAGCAGTCGGTGGACGCCAGCGATTGTCGCCGCCTGTGTCACCTGCGAACGGAATTCCGTTGATTTGCAGGATGTTCGGATTGTCGCGATCGATCCCGGCCTGGACCTGGCCTTGTGACAGGGTCAGCACCGGGCCGCTTTCCAGCGGCGGCGCTGGCTGGGTGATCATCCAGATCAGACCATAATAGGCCATGGCGAGCAGGGCGGCGATCGCCGCGACAATGAACAAAAGACGTTTCATGGCAGGTGTCCCAAATGGTTATTGCTGTTCGCCGTGTAGCCAGACCGGGCGCGTGACAATCAGCTCCTGGCACAGCAGTCCGGCATCCCGATGACGCGACATGGATTTGTAGTCTGCGTGGTTTAACGTTGCGATAAAAGCCTGGCGAGACGGGAACGTATTGACCAGGACTCCATCCCAATTGCCGCCGCCAATGAAGTACCGCTCCGTCGTCGCGAGTAGCGTGGTGGTGCCGCCGACTTCGGCCGCGGCTTTGGTGAAGGCTTCTGAATAGCGCAGATAGGCGGTCTCGCCGGAACAGTCCTCGCCATGTTCCGGGTCGCCTTCGGCATATTCGGCTTTGACGCGGAACTTGAGCAGATTGACCTGGCTGACCGGACCCTCATGCGGGTCATCGCGAAAGGCGCGGAACTGGTCAGCGGTGGGTTGAAAAGCCGGCATTTGGATTGCTCCTCATCTGTTCCGTCACATTAGCCTGATCTGTTAGCCCAATGGCAAGCCTCACGGCGCGACAGGGCGCAAGTCCGGGTGTTTCTGAAAATAGCGTTCAGCATAGAAAAGGCCGGCGGCGTGAAGGGCGTGCTGCACCTCGAGGTGCTCATAGGCCAGGAAATCCGCATACGGCATTTCCAGAACTTCGA
Organism: Pseudomonadota bacterium; assembly: GCA_039188075.1. Taxonomy (GTDB): domain Bacteria; phylum Pseudomonadota; class Alphaproteobacteria; order Caulobacterales; family Hyphomonadaceae; genus Henriciella. Next base: position 8,745 of record JBCCZH010000012.1, on the reverse strand, counting down.
TCTCTTCATTCGGGTCGAGGCTTTGCGTTTTACTTGGGGTGCAGCCAAGGGCCAGGAAGTAATGCACTTCATTGTCCTGAATGGCCGGGTTCGGATAACACGCACCAATGGCGTGAAGGCTTCGCGCCTCATAGCCCGTCTCTTCGGCCAGCTCGCGCGCCGCGACTTGTTGCCAATCCGTTTCGCCAGGGTCGGATACACCGCCCGGCAAGCCGATCATGACCTTGCCTGCTGCGTGCCGGTATTCCCGCACCAGGACGACATTGCCCTTGTCGGTCAATGGGATGATCGTGGCCCAGGGCGATTGCTGGATGACATGATAGGTCGGCACGATATGGCCATCTTCACGCTCGCACTTATCGGTGCGCACGCCGAGATACTGGTCGCGAAACGTCTGATGGCTATCGAGGATTTTCCAGGGTTTGATCACAGATCTATTCCGTTTCGATCCGCATTATCGGGCAGCTCGCTAAAGCCTGACCAAGTTTGAACATCGTTTCTTTTTGTTCGGCAAACATGCGGCGCTGGAACTCATCCAATGCCCTTGGGTCGCCATATTGGAGCAAGCGCGTCTCTTCGGCAAAGTCCTTGAATGACAGATACCGGGCGGACGTATTTGCACGGCATTCGCAGTTTGGCCGGGTTGCGCCATTGTCGATGCATATCCTGATGCGCGAGGCGATAACCCTGTCCAGGGCTGTGAGTTCGCGGTCTAACTCAGCAGCCGTATCAGAGTCACGATCAGAGCACGCGACCGTGAACAGAAAACAAGCGAAGACGACAGCAAGTGTTCGCCTCATTTCAAATGCCGATCCAGAAACGTCATCCGCGATTTCATCAGATGCGTCCCAAGCGCCTGACCGCGAATGCCATGGCGCTGGCCGGGATAGGTCATCAGGTCGAAAACAATGCCGCGCTGCTGCAGCTCGGCCATCAGCCTTGTCGTATTGTCGAAGGTCACATTGTCATCGGCCATGCCATGGATCAGCATCAGATTGGGCAATTCGGTTTCAAGTCGATCGAGATGATAGAAGACGGAGGATTGTTCATACCCCTCTGCATTGTCCTGGGGCGTGTCCATATAGCGTTCGGTATAGAACGTGTCATAGAGCGCCCAATCGGTCACCGGGGCGCCGGCTACTGCCGCTGCGAATGTGCCTTCGGGGGCCTGCAGGATGGTCATCATCGTCATATAGCCGCCATAGGACCAGCCCTGAATGCCGATGCGGTCGCCATCGACGAAGGGCTGAGACTTCAGCCAGTCGACCCCGACGAGCAGATCCTGCACTTCCGGAATTCCCATCTGACGATAGATCACGTCTTCAAAGGCTTTGCCGCGATTGGCCATGCCGCGATTGTCCAGCCGGAACACGACATAGCCCTGGCGCGAATAGTATTGGTCAGACAGGCGTTCCCAATTGCGATTAACGGTCTGCGCGTGCGGTCCACCATAGGTCTCGATCAGGGCCGGATAGGTCTTGCTGGCATCAAAGTCCGGGGGCAGCTGGATGGAATAGTAGAGCGTCTGGCCATCTTCAGCGGTTAGTGTGCCGTATTCCGGCACGGTGTGGTTATCGAGATAAGGCGCATAAGGGTGCGTCTCATCCAGCTTGTTCTCTTCAATCCAGGTGATGAGCTGCATCGGCTCCGGGCACGATCTGGTTACGCGCGCAGCGTTCGGGGTGAGATCGATGCAATCGGTGCCCGGCAGGCGAGCTGCGCCACTCTCTGCAAGTTCACTGTCCGATAAAGGCGCTGGAATACGATACAGGCCTGTTTGTGGCGGTTGGTCCGGACTGGAACTGGTGCCTACAAAGGATTGGCCGTCCGGAGCCATGGCGACGGTCCAGGACTTTCCAGATTCGGTGATGCGAACCGGATCGCCGCCATCCATCGGGATGGCATAGAGATGCCGTTCCAGCGGCGTATCGCCATAGCCAGTGAAGTAAATTTTTTCAGCGCTTTCGAACACACCTGCGAGCGACGATACGACGAAATCATCAGGCGTGAGCGAAACAAAAGTTTCTTGACCATCGGCGCGGCTGGCGAGGATTTGGCGCACCCCGCCCGGGGCTTCGGCGGTCAGTGTGTACATGAAGGCAGATGTGCTGAAATCGCTTTCAAGATTGATCCAGGTTTCATGCGTTTCTGTGAACACATAAGCCGGATCTGCGGCGATCGCGCCCTCCGATCCATCCGGCATGCGGACCGTGGTCAGGTCATAATCAGTTTGATCGCGATTGATCCGGCCAATGAACAGGTTTTCGCCACCTGTGCGGCCACGCCTGAAATAGACTCGGGCCAGGAATTGGTCCGTGGCGGGCCCCCAATCGTCGCGCCGCCAATTGATCTTGGTCACTTCGCCGCTTTCCATGTCCCGCACAAACAGATCCACCACAGCATTCGGACGCCCGGCGCGCGGATAGCGTTGATTGATCACCGTCACGTCTTCCGCGGCAATGTCGAAGCGGGGGATGATGTCGACCGTGCTCTCATCGACCTTGGTATAGGCGAGATAACGATCATCCGGGCTCCACCAATAGCCGGTATAGCGATCCATTTCTTCCTGGGCCACAAATTCTGCCACGCCATAGGAAATCGCCTTGTCAGGCTCGGCCAGCGGCGTCAGCAATTCCTCATCACCGGTCGCCAGGTCGATCACATAGACGGCGCCATCGCGAATGAAACTGACATAGCCACCGCCTGGGGAGACCTTGGCGTCATATTCAAATTCGTCTGTCGCCGTCAGCTGACGGGCGTCCGGTACGCCGTCCCCGAGCGTGACCAGATGCAGGTCGCCGCCCAGAGGTACCAGAATCGTGTTCGCGGTGCCCCAATCATACGAAACGATGCCTTTGCGACCAGCAATACGCTTGCGTTCCCGCAGGGCTTTTTCTTCTTCGGAAAGCTCGACCTCCTCCGGCTCCAATAGCTTGGAGTCGACCAGCATGGACTGCTGGCCGGTGGCCACGTCGAATTGCCAGAGATCATATCGATTGCCCTCATCCTCGCGGGCTTTCAAAAAGGTGACACGCTTGCCGTCTGGGCTGTATTTGATCCCGCTCGGCGTGGGTCCAGAGAGGCTCGGGCTGGCAAAGAGGCGTTCAATTGTCAGAGGTTTCTGTTCGACCATGGCGCTTGTATTTTCCAGTGAGGTTTGGGCGAGCGACGCGGCGCATCCGGATAGGACCAACGCAGCGGCAGGCAGGAATAGCGTTCTCAACATGGCGAAGGGCTAACCCGGCGCGGGGGTTTTGTCAGCCCTTGATCGCAAGCGCCTAAATCTCGTTTTCGTCGAGCAGGCTTTCCAGCAGTTTCTGGATCTCGGCATTCGAGTCGCCGCCGCCAAAGCTCATCGCGCCAGAGGAATAGGTCGTGCCATAGGTCTTCACCAGCGTCACCGTCTGCGCCAGGGCCGAGACAAAATCATCCTGTGTGAGCGAAGTCAGTCGATGAATGAAAGTTGACCAGAGCTGACCTTGCGCCACCGCATATCGGGCATCCAGCGCGGTATCGAAATTGGCTTGCATCAGCCGCCGCAATTGCGGCCCGGACAGCCCGTCACTGGGGGCGATCTGGGAGAACAGACGCATGCGGTCGGCATTGATGTCAAAGACCAGCGTCACGACCGTATCATCAATGGTGAAGGTCGCGCCATTGGCGGTTAATTGCGCGGCCTCGTCTATTGTTGTGACAATGGTGAGCAGCGCCACCGCCGCCATGGCGGTCGGGGGGAGTTCGGCGTCTTCGGGCGGTGTTGGGTCGGCCGGATCCGCTTGATCGTCCTGGCTGTTTTCAGCCGCTGATTGCGCGAGAGCAGTCGAATGAGTCGGCAAGGCACCGATCATGGCGATCAGTCCAAGGGCGGCGAGGGATGTAAGGACGGGTTTCATGGGCGCTCCGAAAGGTTTGAGAAAACCCTAGCCAGGACGCTTTCGCAAACAACTCGCATTTCGCCAACACGGGATCATCTCTTCGTGATCATGATCAATAAACAGATTGATCATTATTCAATACTGGGCTAGGTTTGTCCCAATTGGGAGAAAAATATGCTGAAATGGATCCTGCGGATTGGCGGCGGTCTCATCGTCATTTTCGGGTTTTTATTCTGGTGGCTGATGCTGAGCGGATCAAACGCAACGCGGTCCGCGCCAGGGGTGTTTGAGCTGTCGGATTGGCGACAGCAAGCGGCCGCACCGGACTCTGCACTTCCGACGGGAATCAGGATTATCGAAGTCGGACGCGATTTGGCGCCACCTTTCGCCGCGCAAGCTGGACGGTTCGGCGCACCCATCGCGATGACTTATAATGCCGTTGAGATCACCTATCCCAATGCGACCATTATTATTGGCGGCGCCGTCGATCGACCGACCGCTGAAGGCATGACCCAATCCGCGGCGGACTGGCATTTCGATGATGCCGCCTATGCGGGGCTGACCGAAGCGATGTTGAGCGCCAATCAGGTCCTCATGACACACGAACATCTCGATCATGTCATGGCCATTGCCCGCCACCCGGACCCGGCCGCCCTGGCGCCGAATCTGGTGCTGAATGCCCCGCAGATCCAGGCGCTGCCGCTCTTCGCTTTGGGGGAGCTGGACCCGGCTTTACAGTCTCTCGCGCCGCGCCTCGATGGGTCTGTCCGGGCCATCGCACCAGGCGTGGTTATTGTTCCGGCCGCGGGTCACACGCCAGGCAGTCAGAACGTCTATATCAGGCTGCAGAATGGTGAGGAAATCCTGCTGATTGGTGACATTGTGTGGAATATGGGCGCGATTGAAGCCCTGAAAACGCGGCCTGTACTGACGCAATATCTCGTCTTCCGCCCGAATTATGAAGATCGCGAAGCGATCAAGACACAGGTTCGCGCTTTGCATGACATGATCGAGGCAAATCCAGAGCTGCATGTGCTTCCGGCGCATGACCGGGCCTGGCTGATTGCAGCGGCAGCGACGGATGGCATATCCTTCTCGCCGGCAAATTGATCAGGCGACCCTGAGCTCGGCCCAATAACCTGCGCTCGTACCAGCGAAAATCGCGACCATAAAATCGGTGATCGTTACGATACTGGCCAGAAAAACAGCGCGCCAAAGCAGGCTCCATTTGGAGCGGCGCCCCCTCATGCCGCGGGCATAAGTGACGATGTAAGCCAGAAACCCGACCGCCAGGGCCAGCGTCGTCCAGACCCACATCATATTCGTGCTGATAAACGGCATCGTCGCGATAGACAGTACCGATATGGCAATCCCCAGCGCAGCGACGCCGAAATAGAGCCTTATTCGGGCCACCCAAGGGGTACCCGTCCCCCATACCAGCACCAAGGACCCAACCAGGCTGTGGACGAGCATGTAAGTGAATGGATAAATGAAATTATACCCCGCGAATATCGCGCTGATAAATTCATTGACCGGCGGCGCATTCGGCTGCTCCGCGAACGCTTCGGAGAATATGTCGAGCAGCGTTTGATACAGCACGCCATCTTCAGCCGCCCAGAAGAAACTTAAAAGGCTCAATACGGTCAGAACTGAAAAGGCCAGCCGCATCGTGGGTGTGTATCGACCTTGCCAGTCATTCACCCGGGCGCTGGCAAAAACTTTGGCAGGCTGGGTCACCAGGTGAGCAAGCGTCTTTGCGCCGCGCACGTTCAATCCAAACAGGTCTGCGACGAGCGCATCCGCGTCTGGTCGATCACCTGTAGAGAAGTCTGCGTCGCCGTCCAGTTTATCCCCCGCCAGTCCTAAAAGTTACGGACACGACATCCATAGGCCTGACCGCGAGTCCGTGCCAGCGCTTTTTCGATTGACCTAGACGCTTTTGAAATCGTCCTGATGGTCGAGATACCACTCATAAGTGCTTTTCAGTCCATCGTTCAGGTCAATCGAAGCCGTCCAACCAAGCCGCGCGAGCTTGCTGACATCCATCAGCTTTCGCGGTGTCCCGTCAGGTTTGCTCGCATCAAATACTAGCTGCCCTTGAAACCCAGTCACCCGTGCGATGCTTTCGGCGAGCTCTCGAATCGAACAGTCTACACCCGTACCAACATTGATATGACTGAGCATCGGATCGGTGTTCGCATGATAGGTTGAATCATCCAGGTTCATCACGTGGACACTTGCTGCGGCCATGTCATCGACATGTAACAGTTCGCGCATCGGTTTGCCGCTGCCCCAGACGGTAACGATCGCATCGCCACGAAGCTTCGCCTCATGAAATCGTCGCAAGAGCGCCGGTAGGACGTGGCCATGTTCCGGATGAAAATTGTCCCCCGGCCCATACAGGTTCGTTGGCATCACACTTCGATAGTCTCTACCATATTGACGATGATAGCTTTCACAGAGCTTGATTCCGGCAATCTTGGCGATGGCATAAGGCTCATTGGTCGTTTCCAGCTTGCCGGTCAGAAGCGCGTCCTCTTGCATCGGTTGATCAGCCAGTTTGGGATAAATGCAGGATGACCCCAGGAACAATAATTGTTGAACGTCATTCGTGTGCGCGGCATGGATGATGTTCGCCTCAATCATGAGGTTCTCATAGATGAACTCCGCCGGATATGCATTGTTCGAATAAATGCCGCCCACCTTGGCAGCCGCCAGATAGACTTGATCTATGCGTTCGGACTCGAAAAAATCACGGACGGCATTTTGATCGATGAGATTCAGCTCCTGGCGCGACCGCGTGATGATCTCACAATCTTCAATTCGTTGCAGATTCCGTACTAGCGCGGATCCGACCATGCCACGATGACCGGCAACAAATATACGTTTTGGATTTGCCACAGACTCTACTCTTCCACTCAGTTTTCCAGTGCTACAGGAATGTCATAGCCGTGCGCTTTCAAAAACGCATGACGTTGCGCAGTTTTTAGATCTTCTGTCACCATTTCGGCGCACATTTCCTCGACCGTGATTTCTGGCACCCAACCAAGTTTTTCCTTGGCCTTCGCTGGATCGCCCAGCAGCGTCTCGACTTCGGCTGGCCTGAAATAACGCGGATCAACGGCGACGATTCGATCCCCGACTGAGAGCGCAGGCGCCTTGTCGGAGGTGATGGCAGCAACGGTTGCAAACTCGTCCTCGCCTTCGCCTTCGAATTTGAGCTCAATACCAAGCTCGCGCGCGCTGAGTTTAACAAAATCTCGTACCGAAATCTGCTTGCCAGTCGCGATGACAAAATCCTCAGCCTGGTCCTGCTGCAACATCATCCATTGCATGCGGACATAGTCTTTTGCGTGCCCCCAATCGCGCAAAGCGTCCATGTTGCCGAGATAGAGACAGTTTTCCAGGCCTTGCGCAATATTCGCGAGCGCGCGCGTGATTTTGCGAGTGACGAATGTTTCTCCCCGGCGCGGGCTTTCATGATTGAACAAGATACCGTTGCAGGCATACATCCCGTACGACTCGCGATAGTTCACTGTGATCCAGTAGGCATAGAGCTTGGCGACCCCATACGGGCTGCGCGGATAGAATGGTGTTGTTTCGCGCTGAGGGGATTCCTGCACCAGTCCATAGAGCTCGGATGTTGAGGCCTGGTAGAACCGGGTCTTTTTTTCCAGACCAAGAAACCGGATCGCTTCAAGCAGACGCAGAGTCCCGATAGCATCGACATCGGCGGTATATTCGGGGGCCTCAAAGCTCACCGCAACATGGCTTTGTGCGCCAAGATTGTAGACCTCATCTGGCTGCACTTCCTTGATCAGACGTGTGAGATTGGATGTATCGGTCAGGTCGCCATAGTGTAGAACGAAGCGTTGATTGTCGGTATGCGGGTCCTCGTAAATATGATCGATCCGCTGCGTGTTGAACGAAGACGCGCGGCGCTTAAGTCCATGGACCTCATATCCTTTTTCCAAAAGAAGCTCAGCGAGGTAAGACCCGTCTTGCCCAGTTGTTCCCGTAATCAAAGCGCGTTTCATGCAATCCAACTCGAAATTATCGTTCAACTCAATTGTTCTTGGCGGTCCCTACTACGTTCTACAAAGGATACAAGGGAATTCATGCGAATACTGCTTGCCTCTTGCACTATCTGGCAGCGTCAGTAACACACGGCAACTTCTGACCAATTTTGGAGCAGCACGCTATGGCAGGACCGCAATATGTTTATCACATGCAGGGCGTCTCGAAGACCTATCCCGGTGGCAAACAAGTCTTTGAGAATATCCACCTGTCCTTCCTGCCGGACGCCAAGATTGGCGTGGTCGGCATAAACGGGGCGGGTAAGTCCACACTGCTGAAAATCATGGCTGGTGTGGAAACCGAGTTCAACGGCGAGGCGTGGGCGGCTGACGGTATCAAAGTCGGCTATCTGCCGCAGGAACCCCAGCTGAACCCGGATCTGACCGTGTTTGAGAACGTCGCCGCCGAATGTCCTGAAAAGCAGCTCCTGGACAGATTCAACGCAATCTCCATGCAGCTGGCTGAAGACTATACAGACGAATTGATGGAGGAGATGACTGCGCTGCAGGAGCAAGTCGACGCCGCGGATGCCTGGGACATTGATTCCAAGATTGAAATGGCCATGGAAGCGCTGCGCTGCCCGCCGGATACGGCGGAAGTGAACGCGTTGTCTGGCGGCGAAATCCGCCGGGTCGCCATTTGTCGCCTGTTACTGTCGCGTCCCGACATGATCCTGATGGACGAACCCACCAACCATCTCGATGCCGAGACGGTGGCCTGGCTGCAAAACTATCTGATCAATTTCAAAGGCTGCGTCATTCTGGTGACGCATGATCGCTATTTCCTGGACGAT